>CAZVUF010000058.1:0-12631 GCA_964629355.1 uncultured Pirellulales bacterium
AAAGGCCGGGCTATAAACCGGGCTGGCTTGAATTACGTAATTAAACGATGAATATTGAAATCGAAGCAAAGCTGAAGGTTGAATCACTTGAGGACGTAAAATGCAAGTTGGTCGAACTCGGTGCTGAATTTTTAGAAGAGCAGTTGCAGGAAGATTGCTATTTCGATGATGAGAATAAGACATTAGCGAAAGGCGACAAATGTCTTCGATTGCGGCGAGAGTCGGTCACTGGGAAAGAAAGATTTTTTTTGACTTATAAAGGTGCCAAGGAAAAAGATCAGTTCAAGAAAAGGCGGGAAATCGATATAGAAATCAAAGACCTCGAATTGACGGAGAAACTACTTGCCGCTCTGGGATATATCAGAGTATTGGCTTTTGAAAAGAAGCGGCGAATCTGGCGACTTGGAGATTGTGTTGTAGCTCTGGATGATCTGCCATTGTTGGGTAGTTTTGTGGAAATAGAGGGGCCGGAAGATGCAAAAATTTGTCACGCGCAAGAGGATTTAGGGCTGACGGATTTGCCGCACATCCCAGAGAGTTATGCGAGTTTGATGGATAAAAAGCTTCACGCCAGCGAAGGGCGGCAGATGAGGGACTAAGAACAAGATGAAGCCGGATGAAGGTTATATTACTTATATTGTAAATCCAAAAGCCGGTGCCAGCAGCAGCAAATTAACCGGCCGCCGTTTTCAGCAATACCTTGTTGAAAACGGTTTCGATGTCAGGGTGAGTTTAACTACTTGCCTGAAGCATGCATGCGATTTGGCCACCGATGCGGCTGTTGATTACGACTGCGCAATGGTTGTTGTTGTAGGCGGTGATGGTACCATTAGGGAGGTTGCGCACGGCTTGGAAGGCAGTAATAAGACCTTGTTGGTAGTGCCTTGTGGGACAGAAAACCTGCTGGCAAATGAGTTAGGATTTGATGAAAGGTTAAAAACCTTAATCGACACTTTTGAGGCGGGATATATCCGACCTTTGGATCTGGGAAGTGCAAACGGCAAGTGTTTTACTTCTATAGCAGGTTTTGGTTTTGACGGCCAAGTGGTCGAGCGTGTTAGCGAGCAGCGAAAGGGACACATTAATTACTTTGATTATTTCGAACCGATTTGGAGAACCTTCTGGAATTATAAATTCGACGCAATAAAGGTGGAAATTGACGGTGAAGAAGTTTTTGACGGTCCAGGGTTAGTTTTTGTCGGAAATATTTCAAGATATGCCGTGGGCCTGCAAATTCTGCATTACGCTGATTTCGGCGATGGCCTGTTGGATGTATGTATTTACAAATGCGCTTCTCGATTACATTTGGTAAAGCATTCGCTTGCGACAGCCTTAAAGCAGCACGCCTATAGCAGCGATGTTATTTATCGCCAGGGCGAAAGCATCTCTGTGAGCTCTAATAGTGCTCGTATAAAGACTGAAATCGATGGTGACCCTGGTCCAGCTTTGCCGGTACAAATTAATGTGATACCGCAGGCAGTTAATGTGATGGTACCAGTGGGAGCTAAGCCGGCAGGAATTAGAACCAGGATTATAAGGGCAATAGGATAATTCAAAGTGCCGAAAGTGTATAGTGCCAAAATTTGGAATGACTAAAGTGCCTAAAGTTACGAATTATAACTTTAAGCACTTTAGGCACTTTACACTTTGGTCACTTAGAGGTGAGGTATAAGTAAGATGAGTTTCAAAATCGGCAACGTTCAGATTGGCTTAGATGATCCATTTTTTGTTATGGCTGGACCTTGTGTTATTGAGAGCAAAACTAATTGCCTGGATATTGCCAAGAAGCTGGTTGACGTTGGACATAAGCTCAACATCGGAATAATTTTCAAAGCAAGTTTTGATAAAGCGAATCGCAGTAGTATCTCCAGCTTTCGAGGTCCGGGTATAGAGAGGGGACTTCAAATTTTGGCTGCTGTACGCGAGCAAGCCGGGCTGCCTGTTATGACCGATGTTCATGAACCGGCTCAGGCCAAGGCAGCGGGGAAGGTTGTTGATTGTGTTCAAATTCCTGCTTTTCTATGCAGACAAACAGATTTGATTTGTGCCTGTGCGCGAACGGGTAAGCCTATCAATATTAAAAAAGGCCAATTTCTCTCACCAGGTGAAATGAAGAATGTGATCGAGAAGATTCGTGCCTGCAAGAATAAAAAGATTATACTTACCGAACGGGGCACATTTTTTGGCTACAATCGGCTTGTCAATGATATGACAGCCATCGAGAAAATGAAAAAACTCGGCTATCCGGTCGTTTTCGATGTAACACACAGCACCCAACAGCCTGGTGGTCTGGGCCAAGCAAGTGGAGGCCAACGTGAGATGGCTCCAATACTGGCAAAAGCAGCGGTGGCTGCTGGTGCTAACGGGCTTTTTATCGAGGTTCATACTAAGCCGGATAAGGCCAAATCAGATGCCGCCAGCATTATGCCGATAGACTGGCTCGAAGATTTGCTCAAGGTATGCAAAGAAATATATAGGATTGTACATGAGTAAAAGGACCCACCGTGGGCGGGACAAAACCAAATATTTGTATGGGCCGGTGCCTTCGCGCAGGTTGGGGCGAAGCCTTGGTGTTGATATTGTACCGGCTAAGGTCTGTACTCTGGACTGTGTATATTGTCAGATCGGCAGAACGGCTGAAAAGACTATTGAGCGCAAAAACTATACTGATATTGAGGCTGTTTTAGCTGAGCTTAAGGAGCGATTAGCTGGGGGACTTAAAGCGGATTTTATTACTATTAGTGGCTCTGGCGAGCCGACGCTCCACTCTCAGCTCGGCGAACTTATAGACGGCATTAAAAAAATTACCGACATTTCTGTTGCATTGATAACCAACGGCACGTTGTTAGATAGGCCTGACGTACGAGCTGACTGTTCAAAAGCCGATGTGGTTCTGCCGTCGCTTGACGCCGGTGACGAGCAAACTTTCCAGAGAATAAATCGCCCTCATAATAATATTAGCATTGAAAAACTCATTTCGGGATTATGTGCGTTTAGGAATGAATACACCGGACAGATATGGCTTGAGGTATTTTTTGTCGAAGGTATGAATACCGATTCAGAGCAGATTTCTAAAATCAAAGATGCCATAGATCGCGTTAGTCCCGATAAAGTTCAGCTTAATACTGCTGTGCGGCCAACAGCTGAGCCGAACATTAAAAGTGTCGAAGCGGAAAAGCTTCGATCAATAGCCGACAGGCTGGGGGGAAAATGCGAGGTTGTGGCAGATTATTTGCCTCGTCACTGGGATGAGCATTTTGAAAGTAAAGCCGAAGACGTGCTATCAATGTTGAAACGCAGACCTTGTACGCTTGATGATGTATGCCGGGGTCTGAATATCAGCCATAATGAGGCGTTAAAATATATTACTCATCTTAAACAGCAAAGCGTTATTGATTCCGAGGAAAAAGGCGGAGCAATCTTTTTCAAAACAAATCCTGCTTCTAAAGAGTGACGTGGGATTTTATCGGTTTGAAATAATTTATCGGAATTTAAGCGCAATCTGTCAACATTCCCATTCATTTTGTAAAGACCTGACTCTTATTGGCCGATAAAAGCCTTGTGGTGTTTTAAAGATCCACGATTTTATCGCCTTTTCTTTTAAGAAAATTGAAAACTTGATTTTAGAAAAAGATTTTTGAGCCGATAAAAAATATAGGTGTTTACGCAGGCCGGTTAACGGTCAATATTTCAGATTAATTTTGGTTAAACTTAAGTTGCCTGTAGAAATGAAAAAAAGGAATCGACAACTGGTTTTAAATAAAGCAGGGCAGAAGTTCATATTTCGTTATGAGGATGGACGTGAAGGTGAGCTTCTGGATGCTCTGATCGAGCAGGCACGAGATAAGCGGACGGATTTCGATTGGTTTGATGCAGCAGTGCTAAGTTTCAAGCTGACACAAACTCTCATCAGCCGAGCAGATGAACTTTTGCGTGAGAATTCGGACACATGCAAATTCACATAAGTAAATTGTTAAAAAATCCCGAAATCAATTAGCGAGTTTAGATAGGCAGGTAGATTATGGAAGTAGATAGTGCAATTGTTCAGGAATTTCTGAATTACTTGAAATTTGAAAAGCGGTTTTCCGAGCATACTGCCAAGTGTTATGGTGCAGACCTGTGCCAATTTAGTGAATTTATGGTCGGAGCCTCTGATAGTGGTACGCTAACAGATGAGCCGATTTCGTTATCTCACTCACATGGCAGTGTAGCTACAGCAGTAGCAACTGAAACTGCTGTCCAGCTTGATCAGTTGCTTCTTTCGTTACAGACAAGTGACGTCAGATCGTATCTGGCATTTCTTAATGAGAAGCAATATTCCAAAGCCACTATAGCCCGCAAACTTGCAACCTTGCGAAGTTTTTATAAGTTTCTTGTCAAAGCAAATCGGCTTAGTTCCAGTCCGGTTACTCCTGTCAGAACGCCGAAGCAGGAAAAGAAGCTGCCAAAGTTTCTTGAGTATGAGGAAGTAAAAAAGTTACTCGAGACGCCGCCCATAGATAGCTGGCTGGGAGCAAGAGACAGAGCTATTCTGGAGACGCTTTACAGTACTGGCATGAGAGTTAGCGAGCTTGTTGCTTTGAATATGGACGATATAGACTTCTTAGGTGAGGTCGTACATATTAGAGGTAAGGGCAAAAAGGAAAGAATTGCACCGATTAGCTCGTCGGCCTTGCAGGTTATTCAGTACTATATGGAATTCAGGAATAAAAGAGCGCAAAATAATAGTAATTTCGACACGAAAGTTCTGTTTGTGAACAAACATGGCCGACGGCTAAGCACTCGTAGCGTTCGTCGCAAGATGGATAAATATCTTAAAATGGCTGGACTGGACCCGTCAATAAGCCCACATACTTTGCGTCACAGCTTCGCGACTCATATGTTGAACAATGGAGCGGATTTAAGGAGCGTTCAGGAGTTGCTCGGCCATCAATCGTTATCAACGACGCAGGTTTATACACATCTTACAACGCGAAGGCTAAAAGAAGTCTATGAAAATGCCCATCCGAGAGAAAACTCCGATGAACTATTGAATGAGAATCCGGATAACAGCAGTGGTATCGATAGCTTGTAAAAGCTGACTGATAAATGTTTAATGGCTAAGGTCAATAAAAAAGTCGCCCTCTTGAGCGGCTTTTTTTATTTAAGACCATGAACTATATATTAAAATCAAAAGTTAGTGCGGAACAATACTGTCAAATCGAAGAGCATGTTTTCTGCTTTTTCGCAGGCGTCTTTATATTAAACAAAACCAGCTCCTCTGGATTTTCAAACAGACGGAGCTGATTTTGGAACTCTCCGAAATCGGGCGGATTCATCCCCTCCTTCTCCGGTTATGTTTAGGATGTTCCGCCCAATATCGTTACCATTAAGGTAAACCTAATTTAATCGCAAAAGATGTACCAGCAGGAAAAGATCGGGGAGAATGATATATTATTATTCTGCTAACGATTTGCAGTAAAATCGCTTACATTAATATACGTATTTGCAGCTTTGAGATAAGTAGATTTTGCTTTTAACGACGCGTTGTTTTTCGTCAACATCAGATGTGCTTGTCCAACTGATATTTATATACTGAAGAACTATAAGTTGTTTCACAGCAAAAAGATTTGCCAAATGTTTATGAAAAGCAACATGTCTGTAGAGCGATGTGCTACAAGAGTGTATAGGGTAGTATGACAGAGAATTGTAGAAAAATATGGTAAGAACTATGTTTAATTTGATGCTCTTTTATATAATAGCCGGAACTTGCTGGCCGTGAATGGATAATGTATTTTTGTATTTATTTCGCACGTAGCTTTCGATTAGATAGTTTAGTTTGAGTTTTGGTATTTGGTAGAGGAGACCCGGCCGGTCCAGCTGCATAGCCATAAGTTGAAAAGCGTTTTTTTCCCGGTTCGCTGTTGATTGATTCGAAAGATGCTGTTTTTTCGCCACGCGATAATCTCATCAGCAATCTTCTGAGCCTGCTGCTCTATCACCTCTATCCTAACCAGTTCAAAAGGGTCGTTGGCCAAGTTATATAGAAAGACACTTTTATTCGCTGGAGCATATGTGAACTTTTGATTTCCTCTGACAAAACCTGCTGGACCTTGCTGCATCCAGCCGGAGAAATACACTTGGCGGTCGTCCGGTATATCTCCAAGTACATTGATACCATCAAAATTTGTACTACTTATATTAAATCCCAATATACTTAGTAACGTCGGCGTCAAATCAATAGAGCTAACAGGTTCAGTTATCCTTGTGCCTGGTACTACTAAAAATGGAGCCCGCATAACCCAAGGTATGCGTAATACCTCATCAAAGGCTATTCGTTCATGACCGAGCAGTCCATGCTCACCGAACCCTTCACCGTGGTCTCCGATAACACAAAGAATTGTATTATCAGTAATGTCGAGCTTGGCCAGTTCTACATCAAGTGCAGCCAAAAAATTATCAGTGTAAGAAATCGCCTGTCGGTAACAATCTACTGGTTCCTTGGCAGACTTGGCAAACCACTTTGGAACTTCATACGGATCGTGTGTAACTGAACAAAGAACCGTCATCATAAAGGGTCTTTCATCAGCATCTATCCATTCTGTAATCGGTTTCAGCATTGAAAACTCATCGCAGCCCAGATAACCCACAAAACTGTTAGGGTCATTCAGGTCGTCTCTGGCCCAGAATTTATCGAATCCGAGGTTATGGACTAATCCCGGCCGAGATTCAAAATTACCTTTGGCCGATTGAAAAAATGCGGTCCGGAAATTCAGTTGGCTCCTAAGAAGCGTAGCAATGCTGGTGTAAGGCTTTTCGACAGGAATCGCCTCTGCGATATCCTGGGACGCCGATGGGAATCGGCCGGTAAGAAGCGCAAATAACGCCTTTGTAGTATGGGTGACTGTGGAACGAGCGTTTGTAAACTCAACACCCTGCCGGGCCAAGTCGGAAAGATAAGGCGTTATGTCATGTCCTCTGTGACTTAATGAAGTGTAACCATATTGAATTCCTTCCAGGACAACAATAACTATATTATGGTTTATATGTTGTGGTTTTAATGCAATCTTGGCCTGGTCAAAAACGGGTATTTGTCGCTTAGCTTTGTCGAAATCGGCTTTGGCCAGATGGCCGAAGTCACGAAAAACTAAACTCGTTATTGCCCTTAATTGGCTATTATAATGCAGTCCAATAGAGGCTATCTGTGGTGAGCTGCGTCTAACCATCGATGCACGAGCCGAAATGGATATAGCGATAATAATAGTAGAAATGATGATTCTGCCGAAAAAGGTTTTACGATTATAACTCGGCTGCATGGGCTTTGCCAAAACGGAGAAGAAAAAAGCAAGAGCAACGGCGCTGGGCCCCAGCAGGATAACAGCTGCTTTCGGCATTTTTATCAGATTGACGCCCACAATCCACAATATGTTTACTGGATCGCGTATTAGTGGCAAAAGCTCTTCAGGCAGAATCTGTGTGCCTGTTCTTATCAACCAAGCTGCATTCATAACCGACCAGGTGCATACCACCGCAGCGATAACCGTCACTAATCGAATGAGCCATTTGCGAGGCCAAAGGAAACAGATTAAAGCCAGAATGACCTCGATTCCAAGCAGTACGGAAATATCGGCAAGTATCCAACCGAGATATTGATTGAGTAGGCCGTAGCGCAAGGAGTGAAATAATTTTACAGCCAGTGTGCAAAATAAAGCGCCGAATACAATAATGCTATAAGCATGGGGAGCCATAAACCTGTAAAGTTGTCGAATCGGCAAACATTTCTTAGTGTTGGAACAACATTCTGAACGTCTTGTATTCATAATATCAGGATACTACAAGTACCGGCAAATGACAAGTTGGTTCGTATTTTTTGATGATGGATAAAGTATCCATGTGCCTACCTGTTATGTTTTTAAGATAGGCAAGACAGAGTAATATTATTCAAGAAAGTTGCTTTAAGTAGCCGAAAATACCTACTGTTACCAGCAAAATTTGTTGCAGGATAGAGAAATGACATCAAATATAAATGAGATTGTTCTGGAAGATATAAAGCCGCTTTTACAGTTGAAAAGGCCGCTTTTGCCGATCGACAAATACGCAGTTCGTGAGGGAGTTACCAGGAGAATGGTCGAGGAATATGGACGGTTGGGCATCGTCCAGATAAGGAAGTACAAAGGTAAAACATATGTTGTCGATGTGCCGTTGAGTCCATACCTTCCTGAATCTGAAGGGCTACAGGCTTTGCAAGAGCGTTATAAAGTAGAAAACCCAACTTCCGAAAAACAAAACCAACAGGTTAACAAAACCAGCCGGGTCAAAATGATTTCTGAATTGATATCTCCGAGTTCGCCGAGACAGACCCAGAAGACAATTAGTGATACACACAGAATCGCTGCCAAACCAATGAAGCCGAACATTGAGCCCATCAAAGCTAAGTCGAATCCGGGTCTGACTAAGGGGCTATTAGATCAAGCTTCAAAGATTTCAAACAAACTCGTAGGAAAGAGCAGATATGAATTTGATAATAGCAAACCTGTATCTACATCAGCCACAGTGTCCCAAGTTGATCGGCGTCAATTCGATGTTAATACAAAAGAGGCTGAGATAAGACGCACGTGGAAAATTGCGGCATTTTCTTTGATAGGATGTCTTTTTGTAGCTTTCCTTGCCTGTCTATGGCTTTATATGAACCAGAAGGTCCATAGCGGCAGGCTTGACCAGGCAACCGCAAGCATTCAAAATGTATATGACGATTTTGTCCGAACCAATCAACAGCTCGCAACGTTCCAGGGCAAGCTTCTCGAGTCTACAGCAGAAATCGAATGGATTAAAAATGAGCTTAAAAATTCCAGGGCAGAATCAGAAAGCGTGCGAAATGAACTCACGCAGGTTAAGCGAAGTCTCGATACCATCCAGCAATATAATACTGCTGCTTTAGGGCAACTGAGAGAGCAACTTCAACAGCTCACAACTAAGTTAGGCAAGGTTATCAAAAATACTGAAACCTCATCTGACTCCAATGCTAAAGGCAATTAAAGACGAACCACTCTGAGCTTGTTTTTACATATTATCAGAATTCGGGACGACTATAGAGCACCGAATACCGATAGCGGTTTTTTCAAATCTTTGATATTCAGTCTGTCATCTGCCGATAAATAGATTAAACATTGTCTTGAACTGTTAAAAGTCAAAGGGAGATAAGCAAATGAAAACGAACAGAAATCTGTTTGCTGCAGCGGTAATTGTCCTATGCTGCATAGTGGTGGTTTGGCTTTCTGTATCAATTCAGGGAAGCCAGAAAAAATATGAGCTTCAGCCCCGTATTACCATACCTGAATATAAGACCGATGCCGCACGTGCTATAGATGCCTATGAGCGTTTGATGGACCGGTACATGGACTTGACCGAGAGGAGCATATTCAGGGTTGATACGGATGTCCGAGATGTTGCAAAGAAATTAGATTCTATTGATGATAAACTAACAAAACTTTCTACAAGAATAGCTGGAATCGAAAAGGCCCTTGGTATTAAGCAAGCCGACACGGATATCAATACTGATATTAAGAATGAGCCACAGGCTGAACCTGCTGATAAGAAATCTTCGTACTCGAGCGAAGGTTGAAGATTCAGGTATTTTGAAAACACAGGTAAATCATGTTGTAAGTACCTGATAGATGGTGTATTGATAGGTAGAAAAGCTGCAGAGTAAATATCGAACGCTAAGGGCCGACTTTAAGCCGCGCAAAATTTCTTTTACCAACTCGAATTACCATTCCATCTTTAGGAGTTATTTCGGCGTTCGGGTCGTTTAGTTTCTCATTGTCAATACTTGCTGCGGATTGCTTTATCATCCGCTTGGCTTCGCTGCCGCTTGAGACAAGCTTGCAGTGCAGAAGCAGCTTGCTCGCCGCGATTGGCTCGGCAGCTATTTCAACCTCTGGTATTTCATTGGGCAGTTGTCCCTGGGCAAAGACCTTGTCAAACTCGGCGGCGGCATGCTGTGCAGCGTCTTCGTTATAAAATTGAGATACAATCGTTTTGCCTAGTAGAACTTTCGCTTCTTTCGGGTGCGTTTTGTCAGGATTGACAAGCTCAGATATCTTTTCGTCCGGCAGGTCGGTTAAAAACGTAAAGTAATTCTCCATCATCTCATCGGAGATACTCATCACTTTGCCGAACATATCTTTCGGCTCATCTGTTACGCCGATATAATTGCCTTTGGACTTGCTCATTTTTTCTTTGCCGTCCAAGCCAACAAGTATCGGCGTGGTAATTACTACCTGCGGCTTTTGCCCATGAGTTTTTTGTAAATCCCGGCCTACAAGGTTATTAAAAGTTTGGTCAGTGCCGCCTAATTCTACATCACTTTTAACCATTACCGAATCGTAGCCCTGCATAAGCGGGTATAAAAATTCGTGCGTGCCGATTGGCTCACCTTTTTTGTACCGAATCTCAAAAGTGTCCCTTTCGAGCATACGAGCGACGGTCATGTTGCCGGCCAGCTTAATAATATCTGCTAATCGCAGGTCGGCGAGCCATTCGCTATTATGTCTTATCTCGAGTTTGTTCTCAGATGTATCGAGGATTTTGCCTGCCTGCTGGAAATAGGTCTTTGCGTTTTTCTCGATTTGATGAGGTTCGAGCATTGGCCTGGTGGCACTTTGGCCTGTCGGGTCTCCAATTCGAGCTGTGTAATCACCTATGATAAGAACAGCTTTATGGCCAAGGTCCTGGAACTGCCGCATCTTCCTGAGTACGACAGTGTGACCAAGATGAATATCTGGGCTGGTTGGGTCCAAGCCGAGCTTTATTCGGAGCTGCCTGCCGGTCTTGGCTGCCTCGGCTAATTTTTCAGCTAACTCGGTCTCGGTAAAGATTTCCACCGTGCCACGTTTTAGCAATCGAATTTGCTCTGCAATTGTTTCTGCCATAGCTTTGTCTCTGTGAAAAATTGTTTTGTAAAAAGCAGATTATATAGGATGGATGTAATATGAGCAATAGCAGGGAAGACAAACTTGTCTTTGTAAAGGTACAGAATAGGTTAGGACAATCCGTTGGTTTCTTTTCTCTAAAGTCCTGTTAAGTATCCATCTTTCAGAAGATAATTTTGGATATAGTCTTTTATTGCATCTTCAAGGGATGTTGTTTGTTTTTTGTAGCCGGCTTTGCGAAGCTTGCTCATATCGGCCTGGGTGAAATATTGATACTGGCTACGGATTGATTCTGGCATATCGATATATTCAATATTCGGCTTTTTACCCATAGCAGCAAAGACAGCTTTCACAAGGTCGTTCCATGTGCGAGCCTTGCCGGAGCCGATATTAAAAAGTCCGGCCACTTTTAGGTTGTCTATAAAGAACAGCGTCATATCGACCGCATCTTTAACGTAGATGAAATCCCGCGACTGTTCGCCATCGGCATACTCAGGATTGTATGACTTGAACAGACGGACTTTACCCCCGTTCTTGCTTTCGCAAGAAAGCATGGGGGCATTTATCTGCTCAAAGGCTTTTAAACAGAAGCTTCGCATATCGCCTTTGTGATATTCATTAGGACCAAAGACATTGAAGTATTTCAGGCCTACAATTTTTTTCAACAAGCCCGTTCTGCGTGCCCAAAGGTCAAACAGTTGCTTTGAATAGCCGTACATATTAAGGGGCTTGAGTTTATCGATTTTTCCTTCATCATCGCTGAAGCTATTTGAGCCGTCACCATAAGTAGCAGCACTGGATGCGTAGATAAAGCGAATGTTATTATTAATGGCCCACTGGGTTAAAAGTTTGCTATATTCATAGTTATTTTTTATAAGATACGAGGCGTTTATTTCTGTAGTGCTGGTGCACGCGCCAAGATGAAAAACTGCTTCGATAGAGCCGGTGAGTTTATCTTCAACTACCATCTCTAAAAAATCGTCTTTCTCCACATAATCAGCGAAGGATAGGTTCCGCAGGTTCTTCCATTTTTCATCGCAAGCCAGCTCATCAACTATAAGAATGTCGGTAGCTCCTTGTTTGTTAAGCTCTGCAATTAGTGCTGAGCCGATAAAGCCGGCTCCACCGGTAACTATTATCATTTTACAAATCCCCGTCTTGAGTCTTATGTCTTGAGTCTTATGTCTTGAGTCTATTATATGAGCTTAATTTGCAGTGTTGAATGTGTCAAATATTTAGCGCTGCCAATGCGCATAAAAAAGCCGCTCAAGAATGAGCGGCCGATAAAAACTCAAAAACTAAAACATTTCTCAGCACAGAGCGATATAGCTCATAATAGCCAGAAACAAAATCCGCTTTTTACTTGCTGTAAATGGAATCCAAATTTGATAGTAAAAATTCATCATCACCCTTTTGTGGTCATAAATGTTATATTTTTATTTTCTTTAGCTATTATTTTAACCGAAAAGGTGGGCAAATAGCAATAAAAATCACCTGTTTCTAAACATAACAGCCTGCAAAAAAAGCACTTATGTTATGAAAAATGGGTAAATTTTTGGCCACTTTATCTATTAGAATTATCCAAACATTCTGCAGAGAAAAACAAGCGTGACTGGTAATTGGTTATTGGTCAGTAGTTAGCATAGAATTATTCACCATTTAACCAGCAATGTCAAGTTAGGCCAGCTTGCTGACCGCTTCGGCGATTAGCTCGCCTATCG
>CAZVUF010000059.1:0-12612 GCA_964629355.1 uncultured Pirellulales bacterium
TTGTTTATCAGCGTTATAATAATATACCAAAATCTTCTTGGTGTGCCGAGGGCATCCGATTGTAATACAATCTGCTGAGGGTGCTCGAATGTTACATCTACCGTCCAATCTCCTGGATTCGGCACGATAGCCGGCTCAGGAGCAGAAAAACTCACACAAGTCATTACTACAAATATAATTAAGGCGCTAAAAACAAATCTTTTCATCATATAATCCTCATAAAAATAGCACCTCTTCATCTGATTTAACATACACCTGTTTTACCCGATTTTACACTAAAAAGCCTAAAAAGCCAAGAAGATTTTGCTTATCATTTAAATTAGGCTATCTGATATGATTTTTATCCACACAAAAACGTTCGTTAATCATCAATTAGCGGTTTATATCGCCATAAAGATTTAAAAAATTTAGCTGTTCCAAACTCGCTGATTCACATTAAAAACGAACACAGAAAAACATTGCCTAACTATAGAAATTCAGATATTTTAATCCACGAACGTATTAATTCGCCTGTTTATTACAACAAAGCAATCGGATGTCGGACGAACAAAAACAATTACTGCACCAGATAGAGCCTTTACTTGAAGCCGGAGATACGTCTACTCTGCGTGAACTGCTCAGAGACCAACGAAGCAGCGACATCGCTGAAGTCGTTGAGCTTGTTGATAATGAGCAAAAACGGGCTATCTTCGACGTGCTGGACAAATCAACTTCGGCTGAGGTTCTGGAAAAAGTTGATGAAGCTACTCGAGCAGAATTGTTCGACCTGCTCAGAGATAATGAAATAAATGCTCTTTTTTCCGAGCTTGATTACGACGATGCCGCCGACTTGCTTGCTGAACTGCCGGATGAAATAAGAGAAAAAGTGCTCAACAGTTTAGCACCAGTCGATTCAGTAGAAATCAAAAAACTAATGAGCTACTCTGAGGACTCGGCCGGCGGCATAATGGACCCTGTAGTAATAAGTGTTCAAGAAGATGCCACCATCGCCGAAGCCATCAATAAAATACGAGCTTCCGAAATTGATGAAGATTTTTATTCAGTTTATGTTGTGGATAAAAAGGGCAGATTTCTTGGAGACGTGCGTATCCGGCTTCTTTTGACACGGTCGGAAAATACTAAGATAAAGGATTTAATAGAACCTGACACGATTTACGTCAGCGCTGATGCCGACCAGGAAGAAGTTCTCAATATCTTCAACAAAAACAACCTGATTGTCGTGCCGGTTCTGGACAGAAACCATAAGCTCATTGGCAGAATTACCGCTGATCGAGTCATCGAAGTAGCGGAAGAAGAAGCCGCAGAAGACCTATATACAATGGCCGGTACCGACGCCGATGAGCTGGACAAAGTATCGGTGCTCCACGCCGCACGTATCAGAATGACTTTTCTGCTGCCTTGCCTGATAGGCACTGGCGTGACAGCCTTGGTTATGATGTTTTTTAAAAGCAAGGACCCTGTCGTTTATGTGGCGGCGGCAGCCTTTGTCCCCATGATTGCCGCTATCAGCGGAAACGCAGGCCTACAGACCTCGGCAATCGTTGTTAGCGGCCTAGCTACCGGGCACCTTGCAGCCTTAAAACTGAGCCAGGTCTTTACCAGAGAAGTTAGAATCGCGCTATTAGTGGCGCTTAGCTGTGGGATATTAGGTGGTATAGTCTGTGAGATACTGCTTAAATCTAAAGGGCCGATCGAAAGCATAGAACCCGCTCGATTTGTATTCGCATTCGGGATAGCAATGTTTACAGCAATAATAGTTGCCACGACACTCGGCTTGTTCCTGCCGTTTTTGTTCCGCCGAATCGGCATAGACCCCGCAATAAGCTCCGGCCCATTAGTGACAACAGCAAATGACTCAATAAGTGTCGCCATCTATATGACTTTGACATTACTACTGGCAGCTTAATTTAAAAAAACCGTGTGTTTTGTTTCACCATTTAGCCCTCATTGTCGGTGAATTGACAGTTGCTTAAACTCGGATTGCTCTCGTCGTCGTACAGCAAGCATCAAAGGAATATAAACTGATTTGATTGAAATCGCCACGTTGTCCGATTGAATTGCTTTCTCACATCCGCGGTATTATTTGCGATGTACCTTGACGTCGATGTATTTAACACCCCATTGTAGTGCCTCTTCGTGAGAGTGGAAGAACACGTCGAGACGGTTTTCACGGATGGCGCCGCCTCTGTCGAGCACTTTTATAGGCTGGTCGTTGTTGTAGCCTGCAACAATCATCTCGGCACCGAAGGGATATTGCCGGTCGGCCGCCGCGAAGGCGTCGCCTGGGCATATTCTGTGACCGCAGGCTGTTACGCCATCTGAGTATTCGCCGCAGCACTTTTCGCATGGACAATAGGCCGTTACGCGCATCCGTACGGTTTGCCACTCGTCAGGCTGCAAGGGAGAGTCGATGTCGGATGCCTGATTCTCAACGAGTATCGGGTTATGAGTATCTAAAATCGAGGGGACATCTGTCTCTGTGGCGGTCGTATTGAGCAGGAGCAGCTGGCTGTTCGCCTTTGTATGCGCTATACAGACGATGCAGCCCAGGATGCAGAAGACCACAGCTAAACGGATGATAGATGAGGTAACAGTTGACTTTGGAAAAACTTTCCTGATACGTTTGAACGCTGCTCTTTTCAAAATACCCTCCTCACACACCGATTATTTAGATTTGCAGCCCGTCTTTAGCGTGATTAATCCGGTTCCTTTTGGTTAGGTACCCCCCTATCCCTGAACTATTGGTAAGATTGTATCACAAAGGCCGTTTCAAAACAAGGAAATAGCAGTCAAAACTGCCAATCACGGGCTTTTGAGGGAAAGATGAAAGATTTTATGGGGCAGTAACGAAAAGATTTTTATCCCAATTCATCGGGGCTTTGCTCGCGCAATAAAAAAGGGCCTCAACCCGCATCAGGCGGGTCAGAGCCCTTTCAACTCCGCAAAACGAAAAATTAAAGACTAAATTGTAAAATTGAGGATGGGCCCCCGCTTCGCGGGAACCAGACCCTGCCGCAAAGCGGCAATTCCTTAATCTTGATTTTTATTCCAGTACTTGCACTTGTGAAAGGCCCGGCATCAATAAGTTATACATCAATACCGCATCATCGTCGCGCAAGCGAATACAACCCCGCGAACCTGCGGTACCGATTTGATCTGGATTTCTTGTACCATGAATTGCAAAGCCAATCCTGCCTTTGGCCTCTCCGTTGATACCTTCCAGTGCTATCCATCTCGAGCCCAAAGGATAATCAGGATCATCGGCTTCGTATCTTTTGAAGGTATCCGGATCGGTCCAGGAAGGTGATATCAGTTTGCCTCCTGGCTTGACAATTAAAAGTCCTGTTGGTGTTTCCCTACCGGGCTTACCCAGCCCTACAGGAAAACTTCGAATAAAGGTGTCCTGAAGATACAAATCCATCGTGAAAGTTGAACGATATATTCTGGCATGAAACGGGCCATGGATGACTTTTATCGTCTCTCCTGCCTTGAGCAACTCAGGAGAGCGAATCTTGTTAACCTCCTTAAGAATCTCCCACGGCACTTTGTATTGCTCGCCGATCGTTCTAAGCATGTCCCCCGGCTTGACGGTATAATTGCTACATAACCTATCTTCGGTAAAAACAGTTCTGCTAAACAGCCATTTGTCGGCAAGCTCAGAAAGCCTCTTTTTAATAGCAGCTCGCTGCTCCTCTTTCATAGGCATTGACAATTCCTGATTAAGCCTGTCACGTGTCTCTATAATCCCACCTGGTTTTGTATCGATCAATGCCATAACTTCGTCAACGCGCTGGGTCACCTCTGGTTTGATTTCAGAAATAGGCTCAGGCGCGATTTTAGATGGCCTCGGTTCCGGGTTAAGTTTTGGTGCCGGTGTTGGTAGTACAGGCATAGACGAGCTTATTTCGTTTTCCACATTAGTGTTAGCTAAAGCTGCAGAAGTTTCGGCCTTATTATTGCTGAGAAGATGACGGCCAAAGATAAAAGCAACAGCAACGGCAATAATCACTAACGCTGAAATGATGTTTGTCCGTCTTCGGATTCGGCCTCTGCGCCTTTTATACGAACTGGAAGGATAACGAACCATATCATTCTCCTTGTTATTTGTTAAAATACATTACTTTCTCATGTTCACACTTACACGTAGCGGTCAATGTTCGACAACTACGGTATAGCCCGTAGTACCTACATCACCCTTAGCTACTCTCTTAGATTCATTATGATCACCTCTACATTTTTTAGGCTGTCCATATCACAAGCAGGTTTGACCTTTACATCCCAGAACAAGGGATTCTCATCATCCTTTTCGTAATGAACCACTGTTCCTGTAATTACCGGGGTGTCCAAGAACCCCGGCTTTTTTTGGGCCCAAACGATGTCGCCGATTTTGATTTTGTACTTTGTCGGTAGTAGTTGGAGCGTGGTAAAACTATTGCCGGTACCCTGCATTATTGCATCTACATCTAATTCGGCTATCTTTATTGCTATCTTAGATGTGGGGTCCGTAATCAACTTAACCTGTGCTGTGCGAGAACCAACCTCGCATATTGTTCCGATAACAGCATTGTTAGAAAGAACAAACTGGTCCTTAGCCAAGCCATCGTCTTCGCCGCGGTTGATAATAATTCTTTCGTTTGATATGCCAAAAGCTGTGATAACATCTGCAAACACAAATTTAGCACCCTTCCAGACGGGTCTATCACGGAATCCTGATAGCTCCTCAACTTTTTCTCGCTCTCGACGCAACCACTCTATAACGTTTGCAAGATGGTTCCTTAGTTTCAAGTATTCTCCGGCGCTTACAAGATCTTTATTAGAGTTTTCCAAATGTTCTACAAGCGATATGTTTCTGCAGATACTTAAAGGCCAGCGAAAAACGCAAGTAAAGGCGATCTGCATTCTACTTGTCAGAGTCTGTGGCACACAAAACAAAACAAATCCGGCCAACAGAAATGAGGTAAATAACACGCTTCTTGGGCATCTGGTTTGCTTCTTGGTCATATACATATAATTTCTTCTACCGGCTATGTGCTATACGCCAATTACCACTTTCCATTACCATTAATACTCGCTACGGCCAACGTATCTTTCCATAACCGCATATTTTCAAGATACATGCAGGTACCAATGGCCACACAGGTTAGCGGGTCTTGAACTCTTTGGACCTTCAACCCGGTTGCATTAGCCAGCGCCGTATCCATTCCTCGCAGCAATGACCCGCCTCCGCAAATGTGTATTCCATTGTCAATTAAATCTGCAGCTAACTCGGGCTCGGCTTTTTCCAGCGTCGCTTTAACTGCATTTATGATTGTCGCAATAGGGCCACGCATGGCCTGACAGACCTCCTCACTCGTTACAACAACTTTTTTCGGTAGGCCCGAAGTCATATCCCTGCCAGCTACCTCCATCGTCAATTCCTCTTGCAGCGGAATGACAGAGCCGATTTCGATTTTGACTTTTTCGGCTCTGGCCCCACCGATTACCAAGTTGTATGTTTTTTTAAAGTGGTTGATAATGGCTTCATCTATATCATTACCGCCAATGCGGACCGACTGAGCGGTGGAGATATCACCTAAACTCATTATGGCCACTTCTGTGGTCCCTCCCCCAATATCAATAATCATTGAAGCTGTTGGGTCTGCGATGGGTAGCCCCGCCCCGATACCTGCTGCCATGGGTTCATCAATCAGATAAACCTTTCGGGCACCTATCCTTTCGACAGTTTCTATGACGGCTCGACGCTCGACTTGTGTTGTTCCACTTGGCACAGCAATGGCCACTCGGAACCTGACCGGCCTGATGAAGTCGGGTTTGATCCCATCCAGGGCTTCGCCCCGGCTGTGCCGGACTTTGCGGATAAAATATCTTAACATCACCTCGGTGATTTCGAAATCGCTGATTACGCCGTTTTTCAAAGGTTTTATTGCGCTAATCGAGCCGGGTGTTTTGCCGAGCATTTCGCGGGCAACCGAACCAACGGCTTCGCCGTCGTTTAGGACGATATTGGTTCCTTTGCGAACTGCAACTACCGAAGGTTCATTAAGGACAATACCTTTACCGCCAACATAAATCAAAGTAGTGCAGGTACCCAGATCAATGCCTAAATCCAGAGTGAACCAACCTGAGAAAGTATTCAACAGCGTTTTTGATTCCTTATATACCATAGCTATACGCTAATAGAAGCTATCGCCAGTTACTGGGATAGTGAATGGAGCTAAACTGAATGTCGAATCTCCTGCACAGCCCATTCACCAGCGCCTCCGTTCTTTTTATCTGCAGATCTGTTGGATGAGCACTTTTACCGTCTGCTATAACACAAATGTAGATAGTCTGTCCGCCGTTGGTTATTTGCGGTTCTTTACCCGGCGGCTCATAATTCACCGGCCATTGTCTCTCCCATTTTTCGGTTCGTTGAATTTGACCGTCGCCGCCGCCAAGGCCATTGCAGATAACAAAATGACAGTTTATATCTTCGGGAGCAGCCCGGCCAGCTAACAAGGCTAACTGAATGTTGCCGGACTTGGTGCCACTGTAATAAACCTGGATGCGGTTCCAGCTGTCGGCAGATTGAGTAGCATGGGAGGAAATAACCTCTTCTATAGGGACGAGCTGATGATACTGTGCCAGACAAAATGCGCCAGCGGGTGGGGGATTATAACCGAGTGCCTTTAAGAATATCATCCCGACCGCCATTGAGACCACTAATGCTACAAGGACTTTTGCCTGCCTTGACCGAACTGAAACAATTCGGTGCTCGCTGCTATCAGCTTGTTGCTGGTGACTCAAAGTTCGGCAATTCAAGATTCGCCAGATCCACAATCTTATATAATGGGATTCCGCATCCATATTTCCGCTATCGGTCTTATAAAAGAGCTACTTTATGAAGGATATCCATCCACGCACGGCAGCTAAGGCGCATCTCCAATTGTGGCATTTTTATAGGAACCGTGAAGTTTCCAAGTCCTATATGAAGGCGGTTGCAATACAAAGCGAATACGGTGCACAGTGTAAGCACATTATTTCTGCTGCAATGTAGCTAAATCAAGCTAATAGAACGGTATGGTCTTCAAGTGGAAATGTATTGAATTCTTATCGCACAGGACAAGCATTATATTGTCACTGTGTATAGTCATTCCAACAGGGTTTTGGTTCAAATTGTACAATGGGCCGGGAGCATGGTGGTTTAATGATTACCGGGCCGGCATTGTTTATGAGATATTCTTGTGCTTAGTGCTGTTTCTAATTCAGTTGAAGTGGACGAACTGTACAAAAATCGCGGCAGGCGTATTCACAGTGACATGTATCCTGGAGATTCTTTAACTGTAGCAGCCTCCTTTTCTGCAGTCGATTCAAGATACATTTATTGTAGCTGCACTTTTAGGTACTACCTTTGTATGGTGGGACTTTCCTCACTACGCCTTGGGCAGCTTTCTGGGCTGGTTATGGATGCGAGCAATAAGCTGGACCATGAGCCGTAAAAAAAAGAGCCTTACTCCCGTAAATTGAAACGCAGTCTGGGACTGAATTTCCCACCCTGATTTTCCATTGCGTAGAAGGAGGCATTTATTGCGCCAAGAGGCTTGATAGCTAAGCCTAAGGTTTTGCCCTCGATCATACGGTCAAGGACAGGTTTGGAAATTGTAATTAGTGTTTTACTGCCATGCCCTTCGGTTACATCAACATCAATAATCATCTGAGAATTCAACACATTATCTATTGATTGTCCCTGGCATAGACTGTTGTAAGTGATGGTTTCCTGGTTCCAGTTAGGTTCTCCACCTAATATCTCGACAATTCTAATCTGTCCGAAATCCTTGATATCGTCAGAACAGCGCTGCACCGAATAGGTCGTCAATTCCAATAGGCCCAGTCCAGCCACCTGTCTTCCGGCAAACGCACTTAGGTCCCAGCGCATAACTACAAACTGAGTTTCGCTAACAGTAAGTAGATTCACCTTTCCAGCTTTCTCCTGAGTGAACCAATTGTTAAAATTCATATCGGGATATTGAACATCTATCATGCTGTCTTGAACTACTTTGATTTCGTGCTCGAATGTATTTGGGTCCGGAATTGGCGGATGGTATGGCACCTGAACGCCTTTGTCCGGCCCGGCTAGCTCTGCCACAGGTAAAGCCGTATTTACAATGTCCACCTTCATGTAATCCACATCCACGCGGTATCTGCCCAATCCCCAATCCATAAGGGCGAGCTGCCCAAAGACCATGTCCCCCGGCTCAGCCTCGAAATCATGCGTGGTCATACTGATTGTATGCCAGTTTGTCATATCGGGAATATCAAATTCCATCAGATGCGTATGAAAATCCACGGTCTTTTGAGTATTAAGACTCAGGTTCACTCGGCGTGGCGCATGGCTGACGCGGATTCGAGCCTCAATGCGGATTTCATAGCCCGGCTTTTTCAAAAGATTTAGGTCAAGGTTGGCTGATACACGCCGTTTGATCAATGCCCACCAAATGTTGCGTGTATCTTTTGTAGCATCCACAAGAATCGAAGCAAAACCATCGCCCTGCTGGAAATCCACTGTTGCCTCTCCATCACCCGCAAAAAACGCCCAGCCGTCTATGGCACGTGGGTCTTCGACAATGGCAGCATCGTTGAAATCGTCGAGGAACTGCGCTGATACATGTCCACAAAACAAAAAACTCGCAATAATAAATATAACACATTGTTTTGAGCCGACACATTTCATTCAATAATCCCTCTTAATTTTTTCCTGGTTCGGCGTGTGCGCCGCTGTTTCTGTTTGCGAATCTTTTCTGCCTTTAACGCCGCCGGACTCTTACTGCCCAATTTCTGCTGTTCGAGAAGCTCACATAGTCGCTTCCGCGCATAATACCGATTTAGAAGCTGCGAGCGCTGCCGTGACATCTTCACTTCCAGCCCTGTTGGCAGATGCTTTAGATAAACACAACTGGATGTTTTATTCACCCTTTGTCCACCCGGCCCAGAAGAACGAACGAATGTCTCTTGCAGGTATTCTTCGCGAAGTCCAAGCGTCACCATTCTTGCCTCAAGCTCCTCCTGCTTTTTCTTCGTTACACCAAGGTTCATTTTCTAAATTACCCAAATAATCTGTATGAGCAAATCCATCTAAGGCAGACCTATCATACGGTGCTTTTAATTCATTATAAATCGTCTCAATCAATCTAACTTCGTTTTCCTGACTTTGATCCAATTTCTCTGTGGCCTAAGGAGCGATTGGTCTTGCCTTCTTTTTATAGATACGAATATAATCTATCTCGAATTTGGCTGGGAATTCTGTACTTGAAGGGTCGCCGCCGGCTGTTCCGCCGATGGCGAGATTCACAATTATATAGTGCGGCTGACGGAATGGATTCTTACCATCCGGATTAAAAGTTTCCTTGAGGTCAACCGCGTTCATTAGCATATCATCAACATATAGCTTAATATTGTCCTCATCCCAATCCATTCGCCATACGTGAAATTTCATCGGCCAATTAGGGTCATTGAAGTCAGTGATGGGCTTTTTAACATCGTCCCACTTGGCCACCCATCGTTTCTCTGTCCCCCAGGCTGCATTTGCTAAAAGCATTCCACGGTAGTACTCCATAATATCAATCTCGCCGCAACTCGGCCACTCGCCTTGAGCACCCAACGTCCAGAAGGCAGGCCAAAGCCCCGGGCGGGTATCGATCCGGCCTCGCATCTCATAACGGCCGTACATCCAGCTATGCAGACGTCTCGTCGTCAGACTTGAGGATGTGTACTCAGCATACTCTCTGTTTTGCCTCCAGCTATCGCTATCCGGCCTGTAATTAGGATTTTCTTTGCGTTCGCGTCGACCTTCAATAATAAGCAGACCATATTCGCATCGAGCATTATCCGGCTGGTACCATTGAAGCTCTTCATTCCGTACGAAGCCGTTTTCGTATGTCCAATTATTCGGGTCCGGCTGGCCGTCTTTATTAAACTCATCCGACCAAACGAACTCATACTCAATTAAAGGGGGCATCTCTCGTGCTGCGATTATTGAAGTCATTAACAAGATTAAGCAGGTCATTATATGCACTTTCGACTTACTCATACGTTTTCTCCTTACTTTTTGACGAACGCCTATATTCTCGCTTGTCGCCAACAAAGACCTCTCTCGCTATACATTAATGATTACAAATTAGAATACACGCACGAAGGTCAAGAAGCAAGAAAGAAGATTATCTAAAATATGGTGGGAGGGCCATTAGAAGGATACAATGTGCATACTGTCTCCCTCTGCAGTATGCCAGAGAACACAGTACATCCATGAAACCTATGCACGCCGGAATAAACCGGTTTCAAACTCTGATCTTAAGGCAATCCTCAAGAAAGCAGCAATCTGTATATACACATTGACCGTTCGAGGTCCCGAAGCAGGGCCTGTACCCTTCAGCCATCTGGATAGCATGGATAAGCTCAAGCTTATTCATTTTCCCAGATGTTATACCGAGGGCTTTAGCTTTTTGTTTTACTCCCGGCATCTTCAAACTTTTTTTCTCTTTGGTTTTTACCGACGGCATTTGCTTTGCTCCCTTATGTAGTATTGTGGATTTATACCCACATAGTTTTCATAATTTCCGGATAGTATGCACAATTTTTGTATATAATATTTCGGTCGTATTTATAGCCCTGCTTGAGAACTTTTATATTAGCAGTTAAACAAAAAAAAGACGCCCTAAAAATCAGCGTTTCCTGTAAAGTTTTTTTCGGACTAAGACAGGTTTTAAGCAGGCATATTTTACCAACTTTGACTGAAAGTATAGTGTCTTTATTGCCTGTGGCTATTTCTTTACTTTCGGCCCTTCTTTCGTTAACATCTGGATTTATGCAGACAAAAACCATAAATATCTTAGGTATTGAGACCAGTTGTGATGAAACAGCGGCAGCGGTTGTAGCTGATGGTCACATCGTTAAATCGTCTATCGTTGCTTCGCAGACCAAGCTGCACGAAAAGTACGGCGGGGTTGTTCCTGAGATTGCTTCCCGAGCGCACATCGAAAAAATATATCCGGTCATAACGGAGGCAATGGAACAAGCAAGCGTTAGCAAAGATGATATTGACGCAATAGCTGTTGCCAATCAGCCGGGCCTTACCATCGCTTTAGTCGTCGGCGTTACCGCCGCAAAGACTCTCAGCCTTGCCTGGGATAAGTCTTTAATAGCGATCAACCATTTGCACGCTCACCTGCAATCAGCCATGTTAGCCGATGAAGATTTGGAATTGCCCGCTGTCGCTCTTATCGTATCAGGAGGACATACCTGCCTGTATGATTACCATTCGCCATTGGAACCAAGACTTATGGGTTCGACTATCGACGATGCAGCCGGTGAGGCCTTCGACAAAGTTGCAAACATCCTGAAACTGCCCTACCCTGGCGGGCCCAGTATTGAAAAAGCTGCCAAGAATGGAAATCCAAAAGCCATCAAGTTCCCCCGCTCAATGCTCGGACGAGACTCGCTGGATTTCTCCTTCAGCGGCATCAAGACGGCTGTGTTATACTACTGCCGAGGCCAGGATATGAAAGGCGAAGACAAGGTCAATTCAATGAACAAGCAGGAGATAGCAGACATCGCAGCGTCATTTCAGGCAGCGGTTATTGACGTTCTTGTGAAAAAAACACAGCGAGCCGCCAAGAAAATTGGCGCAAAGACCATCCTGCTGGGTGGCGGAGTGGCCGCCAATAACACATTACGAGAAGCACTGCAGAAAATGTGTGATAACACTGTCCCGCCCAAAAAGCTGCTCGTCGCGCCAAAACAATATTGCACGGACAACGCAGTTATGGTAGCCTCTCTGGCATACTATAAGTTTCGAGCGGGGCTTTTCGCAGACCTGACTTTAGAGCCGAGAGCAAGCAGTGAATGAGAGAAATATCAAAAATTAAAATGCAAAAAGCAAAATGACATATAAAAATGAAAAAAGTAGAACAAATTTTAAGAATGAGTTTAAGAAACGGCTCTATGATTTTACATTAAAATTAATAAAGTTTCTGGACAAACTGCCGGATGATAACGTTTCAAGAAGAATCGACGACCAACTATTACGGAGCGGCACAAGCATTATCGGTAACTACATTGAAGGTCAGGCAGCAAGCAGCAAGAAAGATTTTACCAATTTCTTTAATACATCGCTTAAATCAACAAATGAAAGTAAGTTATGGTTCGCATTGCTTCGTGACAGCGGGCGTATAAAACCGCAGGAAGTCGCCTGGTTCTTAAATGAACTCAATGAGATTGCAAATATCTTTGCCTCAAGTATTCTTACGCTTAAAGGCAGGAAGTAATTTTGAATTTTGATTTGTAAGTTTGATTTTTACATTTTGATTTTTAATATGATAATGGTAGGTGACATATTCAGGCTGAACAGTTAAAAAGATTATTAAAACAGGTTAAAACCGGTAAAATTGGTATCGAGCAGGCAGTGGATAAACTTCGGCATCTGCCGTTTGAGGATTTAGGCTTTGCCTGTGTCGACCACCATCGGCCAATCCGGCAGGGCTTTCCAGAGGTCATCTACTGTCCTGGTAAAACTGTCGAGCAAATAATTCAAATCTTCGAAAGCCTCGCTGCAAAAGGCAATAACGTTTTAGCCACCAG
>CAZVUF010000060.1:0-10589 GCA_964629355.1 uncultured Pirellulales bacterium
CAGGCGGAGCCGGTTATATCGGCGGAGCAGTAACAGATGTACTCCAAGCAACAAATCACGAAGTTCGTGTCTACGATTCTTTGATATATGAAGAGTCGTATCGCAAACCTATTGAATTTGTTTATGGCGACATCCGAGATTATGAGCACTTAAGGATACAGTTAAAATGGGCAGATGCCGTCATTTGGCTGGCGGCCCTGGTAGGTGACGGAGCATGCGCTATCAATCCGCAGCTAAGCATGGAAATTAACCAGAATACGGTTAGATGGCTTAGTGAAAATTATGACGGGCGGATAATTTTCACCTCAACCTGTTCTGTGTATGGAGCGCAGGACGGCGTACTTACTGAAGAATCACCGACAGGACCTCTTTCTGTTTACGCCAACACGAAATTAGCCGCAGAAAAACATTTGAAAGATAAGAACGCATTGATTTTTAGACTCGGCACCTTGTTTGGCGTAAGCGACCTGTTTGCGCGTTTACGCCTCGACCTTGTAGTCAACATCTTAACCGTTCGCGCTGCGCTCGAAGGTGAACTGACAGTATTCGGAGGCGAACAGTTTCGTCCGCTTATGCATGTACAAGACGTGGCAAAAGCAATAGTTGATTATATCGATACCGAACATACAGGAATCTACAATCTTCACAGCCAAAACGTACGGATTATAGACCTAGCTTATCAGGTCCGAAATCATTTTCCAGATACAGTGGTGACCAGAACCGATATGGAATTCCAGGATGTTCGGAATTACCGTGTCAGCAGTGACAAAATACGGTCAGAACTCGGATGGAAACCAATATTTTCTATCGATGATGGCATTATTGAAATTAAAGAATTAATAGAAACAAGGCGTCTCAAAGATGCTTCCAATCCACGATATATTAATCAGGCTTTTTTGACACAGCGTGTGCCGGAGCTGCAGAAGGTGTAGATAACTCTTTTTGATATTAAGAATATGGAGAAATCACAATGAAAGAAAAGCCTCATATTTTCAACGGCGGATTAGCTGTAGATGACCGGGGCGAAACGGCTTTTGTGAATGAGTTCGATTTCGAAGGCGTTAAGCGTTTTTATATAGTATCCAATCATAAAGCAGGATTTGTCCGAGCTTGGCATGCGCATAAACACGAGGCAAAGTATGTAACGGCAGTTTCCGGTGAAGCTATTATCGGAGCTGTAAAAATTGACAATTGGGAAAAGCCTTCCAAGGATCTATCCGTAGAGCGGTATGTGATTTCCTCAAAAAAACCTCAGGTCCTTTATATACCTTCGGGATACGCCAATGGCTTTATGTCACTTACTTCTGATTTGAAATTGATATTCTTCTCAACTTCTACACTCCAAGAGAGTACCGGCGACGATATTCGCTATGATGCCAGGTATTGGAACATCTGGGAAATCGTTGAAAGATAGGATAACTAAAACATTCAATCGATAAAAAACAAAATAAGAAATGTTTTATGCAGAGTATTACCGCCGAACAATCAGAAGACCTGGCCAAAATGATTAGTTTTATGGCTCAAACTGGCATCGGAACAGATGCTTGTTTGCGATATAAATGCTTGCCTTTGCTTGTGCATCATTACTCTCCTGTGCCAGATATCGCCGACCTTGAACGACGAAATTACTTCTGCCACCGTAGCTTGCTTCCAGGCATTTGCTGGCGAGAGGAAGAGCAGTTGGCATTTCTTGCTCAACTTGGTCAGATGTTCGGGGACGAGTGTGATTGGCCAACGAGACTCACGAAAGTTCCTTATCAATATTATACTGAGAATGGCCGTTTTGGGTATGGATGTGCAACCGGGTTACATTGTATCACTCGCTATTTCCGTCCCCGAAAAGTTATCGAAATCGGCTCCGGTTTTTCATCATTAGTTATTTCTTCCGCCCTTGGTATCAACGAAACACCTGAAACTGAATATACAATCATCGATCCATACCCACAATCGATTATAAATACTCTACCGCGGATGACATACCTTATTAATGAACGGATTGAATTACTTGATGTGGCTTTTTTTGAACGGTTAGAAAAAAATGATATACTGTTTATTGACTCGAGCCATACAGTAAAAATAGGTGGCGATGTCAACTACTTGATTTTAGAAATCCTGCCGCGTCTTGCACAAGGCGTTATAGTACATTTTCATGATATTCCGATGCCTTGTGAATACCCTAAGGTTTATTTTACAAATCCACAATTTCGAGTATTTTGGACAGAAAGCTATCTTCTACAGGCGTTTTTGTGTTTTAACAGCCAGTTTGAGATTTTATTAGCAATGTCATATTTAATGACAGAACAAAGAAAGGAGTTTTCTTCTGCCTTCAAGCATTATAATCCTGAAAAGCATAAAGCAACCAGTGGCAGTTTTTGGATCCGTAGAAAGGTAGAATAATTGGGCACCTAAAAAGTTAAGGAGAATGTTCAAGTATGTCCAAACTAACAGTTGTTATTCTCGGCTCAAGTGGCATGCTTGGTTCGATGGCGACGGATTTTCTGTCCCGGGATAAGGAGCTATCTATTACTGCCACTATGCGTTCATCGGAACTCATCAAAAAGGCTCAAGAACGTGTACAAAATGTTGAATGGCAAAGCTTCGAGGTCAAAGATAAGGCCCAAACAATCCAACAACTTCTGCGATTTGGAAAACCTGACTGTATTATAAATGCAATTGGCATAATTAAGCCTTATACACATGATGATAATCCAAGGGAAGTCGAGCAGGCAATCACTGGAAATACCGCCTTTCCTCACTGGTTGGCACGAACATTCGAGCAATCACGTATTTTGCAAATCGCTACAGACTGCGTGTATTCAGGTAACAAAGGACATTATGTAGAAAGTGATAAGCATGATGCTCTTGATGTCTATGGTAAAACTAAAAGTCTGGGTGAGGTTTTACTTCCAAATGTGAATCATCTTCGCTGTTCTATAATCGGGCCTGAGCCTAAAAGCTACGTCTCACTGCTTGAATGGTTCCGTCGACAACCTGCTCATGCAAAGGTATCCGGCTTTACAAATCATTCATGGAACGGCATAACAACTCTGCATTTTGCAAAAATCTGCCATGGAATTATTAAAAATAATACTTTACTACCTCATCTCCAGCACTTGATTCCCGATGGAGATATAACAAAACATGACCTTTTATGCTGCTTTGCACGATGTTACAAACGTTCTGATATCGGGATCACAGCTACTGAAGCATCACAAAAGATTGATAGAAGGCTCGCAACAGAAAATAACAAGCTGAACGCCGAATTATGGCAAAGTGCAGGATACAAGAACAGACCTCCGGCCATCAAAGAAATGGTTGAGGAACTTGTTGCTTTTGATTATCGGTTCGAGGAATTGGATAAATGAAGATACTAACTATTTTAGGTACACGACCTGAGATAATTCGATTAAGCCGAATTATCTCCAAACTCGATAAGTTATGCAATCATATATTGGTGCATACCGGCCAAAATTATGATTCTAACCTTAATGATATTTTTTTCCAACAGCTTGGGGTTAGAAAACCAGATTATTTTTTAGGTGCGAAGGGCACATTCGGTGAACAAATCGGCATTATTTTAACGGAAATTGAAAAAGTTCTGAAGAGTGAAAGGCCGGATAAATTTTTGGTTCTGGGAGATACCAACAGCAGCATGGCAGCGATTATAGCAAAACGTATGAGAATACCGGTATATCATATGGAAGCCGGAAATCGTTGCTATGATGACCGCGTTCCGGAGGAGGTTAATCGACGCATTATCGACCATTCGAGTGATGTGCTTTTACCTTATACTGAACGCAGCCGTGCCAATTTGCTGCGTGAAGGAATTCGAGGTGAACAAATTTATGTGACCGGGAATCCGATTTACGAGGTTATCCAACACTTTGATGCACAAATACGGCAATGCTCAATTCTCGAAGAATTGAAGCTTGAGTCGCAAGGATATTTTCTTGTCACTATGCACCGCGAAGAAAACGTAGATGTAAAAGAGCGATTAATAGGTGTAGTAACTGCATTAGACATACTACAAAAAGAATTTAATGTTCCCATAATTGTGAGTACCCATCCACGCACAACAAAACGAATGGGAGAATTTGATATCTTGACAGAAAACAAAAAGATTCATTTTATGTCCCCATTTGGATTCTTCGAATTTATCACTCTCGAGCGAAATGCGCTTTGCGTTCTTAGTGACAGTGGAACCGTGCAGGAGGAATGTGCCATTTTCAAGGTGCCAACTGTTACCATTCGCGATGTAACCGAACGCCCGGAGACCATAGAATGCGGCAGCAATATACTTAGCGGCACCGAAACTAAGACTGTAGTTAAGTGTGCTCGGACTGTATTAGAGCTCAAGAAAGAATGCACGGCCCCAAGAGAATATCTCATTGATAATGTCAGTGAAATCGTGATTAAAATCCTGCTGGGATATTTGCATAGACCTTGCAGCCTTAAAATTTCGGGGGGGGAATAAATATTATGTATGACAAAGAGCATCAGTTTGTTTCCTCTATGGTTCCCAGACCTAAAGATTTCATATTAAGAGATAGTAACTACAAGGCAAAAAAAGCCGAACTACTATACTCCAGACTCTCCATAGCAAGACCATATACAGATGGATTATACAATTTATACTTTTTATGCGCCAACAATGGGAAAAAATGGGAGAATGTTAAAACAACCCCATATACCCAGCCTTTCAAAGAATTTCTTGTTGTTGACCCGGAAACAAAGGAGGAATTGCTCGTAACAGCAAAAGATATTTATCATTCTTTAAGACATGGTTATGACTTCTGTACCGCCTATTCGACTTTCCATCGAAATCGGGTAAAAGAAAACTTAAAACCGACGGTGGCATTTACTATGCTTAACTCATCATTTAAGGGTGGAGGAACAACAAATGTTTTCAATTATATAAAATGGTTATCCGAATTAGGTGTCGATGTTTCCATTTATTCTAATGACGAGCCGCCGGATTGGATAGACGTTAAAAGCAAGTTTCACTATATCCCCAAGGCCGCCAAGAGATATGCAGCAATAAATGAACCTGTTATAATCGTTTACTCCATTTTCGAATTACAGGATTTACTATATTTTTGTAATACAAGAGATAAAGTAATATATCATTTGTCTCAGGGAATTGAGGAGTATCATTATTGTACATCAACTTATACCTCACTAATCACTCCAAAGCCGTTATTTGCATTTCTTTTCTCTCTACCGGTCGGACGTTTGGCAGTCTCCGGGCATATTCGGGATTATTTCCAAAAGAATTATGGCCAAACAACACATAATATTTTCAATGGAATCAACCTTGACTGTTTTACACCTCAACCCAAAAACTTCCCTGGAAAAAACATAAATATACTGAGTATTGGAAATCCCTCGCATACCTTAAAGGGAAAAGCTGATATTACAAATGCTTTAGATTTAATAGCAAAAGCTCGCCCTGATCTAAACTTTCATTTAACAATTGTATCTGGTGAGAAAAAGCCAAATAATGATAGTTTCGGCGCAGATATAGACCATTTCAGTAGCAACCCCCCCTACCATTTTGGAACAAGCCAAAGCAGCTTCACCTACAAGGTGAAATATTCTTTGTCTCAAGAACAGATGCGCCAACTTTACTACTCCTCAGATATTTATATCAATTCATCCTGGTACGAAGGATTTGGTTTACCAACTCTTGAAGCTATGGCCTGTGGGATTCCTGTAATCCAGGCGGATAATCAGGGCTTGGATGGCGTAGTTATTGATAAAAAGAACTGCCTTCTGATCCCGCCCAATAATCCTCAAAAAATGTCTGAAGCAATAGAGATGCTAATTAACAACGACATTCTCCGCAATAATTTAATAACAAATGGTATTGAGACGGCTCATAGCTTTTCGATAGAAAAACAACGTGAGACGTTCGTTACTGAATTCGAAAAGATTCTTCACTGCAAATTTGATAAAAGCCTTGTAGACACAAAAAAGAGTAGGCCCAATTTCAAGCACATTAAGATTAACACAAACAAATCTCATAAGCCGCTGTTCAGTATTCTGGTACCGACCTACAATCAAGCGAAATACCTGCCAGAAACTTTAGACAGCATCATCAACCAAACTTACGACAATTGGGAGGCCGTCGTAGTCAATGATGGCTCAACTGATGAGACAGCGGAAGTACTGAAAAAATATGAGGAAAAAGATTCGCGAATTCGCACTATCCACAAAGACAACGGCGGGGTTAGTTCTGCTTTAAATGAAGGATTACGAAATGCCCGAGGCGAATGGGTCTGCTGGTTGTCTTCGGACGATCTTTTTGAGCCCGACAAACTCGATATACACCTGCAAGCCATGGAAGAATATCCTGATATACGTTTTTTCCATACAAATTATTCTGTTCTTTATGAAGACACAGGGTGTATTAGTCCAGCGGGATTAGATTTGAGTACTTTCATACCACCATTAGAGCTGCAGGTATTGAAATTCTTCGAGATTAACTACTTTAATGGGATTAGCATTGCCATCCATCGTGATATATTTGAGCAGGTAGGCCATTTCAATGAGGAATACAAAGCCGGCCAGGATTTTGATATGTGGCTAAGAATTAGTGCTTTGTACCGTTCACACTTCATCAACAAGCAAACCTGTACAACCAGGATACGCCCGGCTCAGGGAACCGATTTTTCGGCAGGCACTATTCTTCGTGATTCACCCGGGATTTATGATTCCGCCAGGGCTTGTTTGGACTTTCTAAACAACCATGAATTCCGTGCGATTTTTCCGACCCTTGATTTATCCGTCACAGACCAAGCGTTGTACGCAATTAAAAATACTATTAGAGTTGTCGTTAACCCACTTTCTTTTATAAATCGCTGCGGGTATGCACCTGCTCTAATGGACCGTTTGTACGAGTGGATAACAAACTCTGCTCCTGCAGAACTCAGAGCACAGCTCAGGCCACTACTTGAACGTATATTCAGTCACATTCAAAATACAAATTTGCCGGAAGAAATCAAAATGGCATTTCCACAAAGGCCAGGGTTCTTAGAAAACCCTTTTCGATACAAAAGCTATGACCCCATAAAGGAAATTAGTCTACATGCCGATAGATTAGAGACAACAGGAGAACTCAAAAGGGCAAACCTTCTAAAGGAATATCTTGCTACAATCTCAAATAAAACAAAGCAAAGGGTATACGTGGATAGTCAACCGCTATTTTCTGTTCTTGTTCCAACTTATAATCAGGCAAAGTACCTGCCTTTAGCTTTAGATAGCATCTTAAATCAGACCTACGATAATTGGGAAGCCATTGTGGTCAATGATGGTTCAAGTGACGAAACAGCCCAAGTAATGAAGTGTTACGCAAAAAAAGATGCAAGAATTCGCACTTTTCACAAAGAAAATGGTGGCGTGGCTTCCGCCTTGAACGAAGGATTACGAAATGCTCGAGGTGAATGGATCTGCTGGCTGTCATCAGACGATTTTTTTGAACCTGACAAACTCGAGATACATCTAAAGTACATTAAAGAAAATCCACACATATTCTTCTTCTATACAAACTATCTGATTTACGCCGAGGAAATTGGCGCTAAATGTACACTAAAACAGGACCCAAGAAAATGCGTACCACCTGCAGAGTTACAAGTCCTGAAATTTTTCGAGAATAACTATATTAATGGAATCAGTGTCGCCATACATCGCCAGGTATTGAACCACATGGGTTGGTTTAATAAAGAATACAGGTATAGCCAGGATTTCGAAATGTGGCTCAGGATAACCGCACATTATAGAGCCCTCTTTATTGACCACAAAACATGTGTTACTCGATGGCATCCCAACCAAGGGATGAATCAGTTTCCAGGCGGCGGTTCTTATGACTCTTCTCGAGCATGCATAGAGTTCCTGAACTCTCATAAACTCAATGAGTGTTTTCCTCTGTTTGACTTAACAGCTTTAGACCAAGTCTCAAAAGCCATTAAAGAGACACTGACCGTGGTGCTTAATTCGAACGCCATGATGTACAAAGGCTATTTTAATACCGCATTACTTGAACGATTAGCCGAGTGGCTTTCACAGGAGTGTCTCCGGAACCTGAAACAGGTTTTGATACCTCCTCTGGAAGGTGTAGTCAATAATGCAATGAAGTCCCAATTGCCTGAAGAAATAAAAACGGCACTGTTGAAATTTTTGGACAATATAAAAAGTGATTTCCACTACAGACCCCATGATTTCTTAAAAGAGGCTGCTCAATATACGCAAAAACTATTTTCCATCGGAGAATGTAAAAGAGCTGAAAGCATCGAGAGATATTTATCGCCCATAAAATCCCGTGACCTTCAGATAGTTAACGTCGAAAGTAAAAGCAGTCCTCAGCAAAAAGCCCTCATTATTTGTGACAAGCACCTTTCCCATCAGCAAAACATCCCCGGAAATAAACATAACCTCCAAAATTCATCCTACGGCCAAACAAAACCGCTCGTCTCGATAATAATACTCGCTCACAATGCCGCTGGTTATATCCCAGAAGCAATCAAGAGCGTCTTACGTCAAAATTATGCAAATTTCGAACTTATTGTTGTCGACAATGGTTCAATAGACAGCACCAAAAATATCATAGCAGGCTTCAAAGATAATAATATCAGATACTTCTACAAGGAAAATGCAGGATGCGCAAGTGCTCGAAACCTCGGTATAAACAAATCTCAGGGTGCCTTTCTGATCTATCTCGATTCAGATGATATGATAACGCCGGACTTCATCGACAAACATATCCGGGAATTCGAGAAATATCCCGATGTTGACTTGGTCTATTGTAACGACTGTCTTATCGATGAGAACTCCAAACCGATTCGAGTGATTGAAAGGCCTGAGTACACAGACAGAAGGTCGCTTATTAGAGACCTGTTCCGAAATGGCTTTCCTATAATACCATTTAGAGCTTGTATAAGGAAAAGTATCTTCAACAAAATCGGCTTTTTCGACGAAGATTTACCGGTCAGCGAAGACCTCGATATGATGCGACGGTTTGTAAAGCATGGCTTAAAAATGTGTCATCTCAAGAGTGCTCTATATCTGAGTCGAACAACCAGTAATATTCCTTCAAGAAATTATTCCGCCCAAAAGGCAAAATGTCATTTTGAAGTCCTCAAACGGTTTACTGATACATTCACGCACGATGAACTATTTCCAGATGTTGCGTGGGACCAGATAGCTCCCCAAATGAGGCAATTACATGCCAAATGCCTGGCTGCCGGGGCATACCTTGCAATAGGACAGGAATATGCAAAAACAAACGCCACCGAGTATTCAAAAATAGCTCTCAACCAAGCTCGTTCAGAGCTAAACGACTGCCTAAAAATGAATCCGGAAAACCAAGACCTGCAGCAGCTACTACAAAGGTCTGAACATATACTAACCAGATACACCAAGGCACTACAGCAGGCTGTTTCAGTTTCTTAATTAAGGCGTATATGGTAAGCAAATATACAATAAATAGTTAAGCAAAAAGCGTTTCTGAACGATAATAAATTACGTGGAGTACGGAAGTTAGCTGTGTTTGTAGATATTTGTGAAGATATTAAAACTTAAACAAAAAGGTAGATAACATGCCCTCAATACAACTTCCTGGTCTTTTTACAGGGATTGACACAGGTAAACTCATCGCTCAACTAATGGCTGTCGAGCGACGTACACTCAACATGTACGAAGAACGCAAGAGCCTTTGGGAAGAAAAAAAAGAAGCCCTGAGTTCTCTACGTACAAAGCTGACGACATTGAAAAATTCGGTCAAGGCCCTCTCTGACTCTCAAGAACTGCGTGCTTTTAAGGTCGCTTCCAGTGACAGCGATATATTAACCGCTGAAGCGTCTTATAATGCTTTTGAAGGTAATCACACAGTGGTAATTAACCAGTTGGCCACTGCTGAGCGATGGATTCACACAAATGGATTCAAATACGCCGAGGATTACGTCGGAGACGGTGAACCCGGCACTTTTATTTATTCCTACAACAATAAGGAAACAACAATAACAACCACAGTAACTACAACATTAGAAGACCTTGTCGGTTTAATCAATAACGATGCCAATAATCCAGGCGTTACAGCCAGCTTACTACATTACAACAACGCCTATCATCTGGTGTTAAATGGCAATGACGCCGGCACGGATTATGCTATACGTATAAATACAGGCAGCACAGAAGTCTGGCAATCCGATAGCGAACTTAAGTATAACGGCGACAATGCAACGCTTACAACCAAGATCAAAGACCTTGATGCTTTCAGCGGTACGCTTGACGCTGATGATGTTATTGAAATAACGGGCGCAGACCACTTCGGGGTTGACATAGATCAAGTCGATTTCGACATCACCGACAATACAACGGTTGGCCATTTGATATCGGAAATCAATGATGCCTTTGACGGAAGGGCCAAGGCCGTTTTTGAGAATGGTAAAATAATCCTGACGGACAGCACCTGCGGTACAAGCAGTCTGTCTATTACGCTGAACTATAACAACAAAGGTTCCGGTGGTTCTCTGAGCTTGCCGATGGGTTTCACAACAGAAGGCAATACACCGCCAGCGTCTTTGACGGGTTTC
>CAZVUF010000060.1:10689-12395 GCA_964629355.1 uncultured Pirellulales bacterium
ACCGGCTATAATAATACTCTAAAAACGGCTGGCGTGTTAATGGGAGATTATATTGTTTCAACCATTAAATCGCAAATGTATACACCACTTATATCTCAAACCAGTGGATTTATCGAAGATATCGATAGCTTTCTAACACCTGGCCAAATAGGCCTCGAGCTGAACAGAGACGGAGTATTGAGTTTTAACACAAATGTTTTTGATGAAGCTATAGCCGAAGACTATATGGGTGTCCTTGCCATCGTTGGATCCAACAAGGCCGGCAGCAGTAATAGCAATACTATCAAATTTTACGGTGCCAGCAGCGATTATACCACCGCCAGTTCTTACAATGTTGAAGTTGCGGTAAATGGTGCCGGAGCAATCACCAGCGCCAAAATTAAGCTTTCGACTGAATCCACATATCGCGATGCAACATATAGCGGTAATATTGTCACCGGAGATAGCTCATTTGATGACAACGGCTATCCAGTATATCCGGAGAACGGTCTTCAGCTTAGCGTTGATTTAAGCCAGGAGGGGACTTTCACGGCGACGGTAAGAGTAAAACAAGGTTTTGCCGGCGCAATCGAAGATGCTTTGGATAGAACGCTCAAGTTAACGACCGGCTCCATCCAAATTGATCAGGAATATGTTGACGACAACATTGAAAATCTGCAGAAAAAAATCGAACTGGAAGAAAAACGAATGACTCAAAAAGAAGCTATGTTAGTGAACCGCTATGCCCATCTGGAGAGAACATTAGCTTTACTGCAGAACCAGATGGCTGCCTTGGGATTCGGGTCAGCATAGTCTAAGTGCCACTGAGTCGGCAACGGTATATACTGCGGGTCCCACCGTTTAGTGTTTGCTTTTTCTCTGTCGCAGCCGATAAATCATAGCCAGCACCTCCGCTACAGCGATATATAGGGTCTCTGGAATAGGATTACCGGGCTGCACGGTGAAATATATCGTTCTCGCCAGTTCCGGCTTTCTAACTATAGGGATTCCATACGCACGCCCAATTGTGGTGATTTTCACCGCCAAGTAATCTGCTCCTTTTGCCAGCAAAACAGGCGCCTCCATCTCCTTGGCTTCGTAACGTAACGCCACAGCTACATGTGTTGGATTGACAAGAATAACATCAGCCTTGGGCACTTCCTGCAAAAAGCGTCTTATGGACATCTGGTATTGGATTTTGCGAATCCTATTTTTGACTTCCGGTGAACCTTCATAGTCTTTGCGTTCCTGCTTTACTTCCTCACGTGTCATCTTCAATTCCTGAAGATATTTCCATTTCTGGTAGTAGGTATCGGCAAGGCCCACAACAAGCAGCGCAATGAAGACACGTACACACAGCCCAAATATGAGCCATGTGATAGATACAACTATTTGCGCCGACCAGGCCCATCTAAGCGCTGCAAACGTATCAAGTCTGCTGCGAATATACAACCAGATAATGATGGAGACAAAAAACAATTTTACGATGGATACGCCTAAATGTACAAAAGAGCGAGTACTTATCAACTTTTGCAGACCCGTCGTCGGATTTATTGCGCCCCACTTCAATTCTATGGCACCCGGTGCAAAATTAAAGCCACCGACGGCAACCCCACTAATGATAGACGCCACAGAAAGAGCTATAAGAATAGGACTTATAATGATAATTGAATCAACAATTCTTGCATTAACAAAGTGAATAAACGTTTTGCTGTCAGCAAAAATAT
>CAZVUF010000061.1:0-12200 GCA_964629355.1 uncultured Pirellulales bacterium
ATCAGATACTCCTAAAGCATATTAACCTGATCATTGGTTCCGCCAGACGGAAGGCAAAATACCGCCATTGGCCCGGGGGCACCGATGAAGAACCCAAAGAATGCTGGTATGATTGGCAGGCAAAACCATCTTGTGATGAATCCGAAGGAGAGGCAGAATAAAACTTCAGGCTTGATATGCCCGCAAGCTGGGTTATGTTTACCGCATCCAAGTCCATACTTAAAAAAACTTATAATGCTATACTCAGGTCGAGAGTAACAGGATAGATAGACGCAGCAGTTAGAAAATCGTCCACCCGCCCCGAGTTCATTATAGTGAGATGGTCTTATTAAAAAAGATTCCTCGACCCGCTAAAAACGGGTCGAGGAATGATAGTTCATACCCTAATATATCAGCTTGACCAAACTCATCTTTTGTCCAAAGCGAATATAGGCATGCTTACTAATGTCCGGTTTCTTAAATATCTTCAGAAGCATGCAATTAGAACACCACAGGTTTCCGAGTGGTGCAATAGACAATGGATGCTGCTATTTCATCAGTAAGTTGAACAAAGTTCGTTAGAGCCGGTAAAGTGTAAACTTTAGACTATTGGTGCTGTGGGGCAAATCTCCTTCTCTGAAACAGGAAAAGAATAATACCCAGGGCAATCAAGCCAATTAAACCATTATCACCCAGAGTACTCAGCAATGCGGTAAGATTGGTAACAATTCTTCCAAAGAAAGGAACCGCATCGCCGAAAAGTATTTCGACTGCAACTCCAAGGGCGATCAAAAGAAGTGCAATTTCAGTAATCTCCGCCAGCCATTTTTTTGTCTCTTCCAGAAAATGCATAGCTAACTCTCCTTAATCAACCATAAAAATCCACAAATTGAAAACAATAATGTTTTCTCGGCTTGTAATTCCTAATTTCTTTAATTTATTACGGAAAATTATTGGACATACTGTTTATATAAGAATTCAATCTTTTGTTAAATCTTGGTACGGAAGCTTTAAAACCGCATTATTAGCATTGATATAAGGGTAATTTATTAGTCAACTGGTATAAAATACATACAAGCTTTTATGTTTACCTGTTTAGCACCCTCCAAATTCCTTAATAATATACCGATCGTACAAAGTTATATCTAAGCTGCTTAAACGTTTCCCGAGTTAACTAACAATAAAAGCTATAGCTATTTATATCTCCTTTGTCAGTGGGTTAATAGGCATATTGCTGTAAAACAAGTATTTAATAGACTAATGTGAAATTGGCGACTTTATGCTTGACTATAGATGTTAATATGGGCTATAATACTTCTATGTTTTGTAATGCAATATCCTTTACTTTACGCATAGCCCTCATCGTAGCGATTTGGGCCTTAATATGGCGGTTAATCGAACCGCAGACACAATCCGCCCGAATACTGAGAGCCGCATTGATTTTGCTCAGCATGTTAACCGTTTTGGCGGTTATGAGAATTACAGGGTAATGGTTGTCAATTGGCCCAGGTTAAAAGGTCGCATTTGAGATAGCTATAAGGTCTACGCAAGCAATTTGTGGCCACTAACCTGACTCAAGGGGTTGTCGTTCTACTGTTGGTTTACCCAAAGCGACAGCACAATAAAAAACTCCACTAAAATAAAATATAACCGGATTATAGCTGACTCGAACCTAATTTCTTCCTTGTAAAACCACCAGTGATCCAGGAAAGACCTGCCTTGAATCGCAGCTTTGTTTGTGGTACAATCTCAAATGTATGAAAATTCCTCTGGAGGATATACACATGAAAAAGCTCGTCATTTTCCTGGTTATTATTTTAGCAAACACTATTCCCATCCAGGCTAATCCAATCGCAGCGCCGCCTGCAATTATGCCCTTAGAAAATGCACATGTGAAGACCGAGCCAGACAGTAATGGACTTCACGCTTTTTCTAAAGGTGAATTTACATACATCACAAGCGACGCAAATGTAATCCTTTTTCCAGTACCTCTAACCTCGCTCGCTCCCACCTATTTCGAAGGTTGCGGTGTATTAATTCAGGGAGTCGAGTGCGTTCTATTTCAAGCTGACACAGGAGGATTGTACGTGCTGGACAATACAGGGGACTTCCAGGTTGGCGACCGCGTTTGGGTGCTTGGTGTTTTGGACACAGATTGTATTACAATTTGTATGCAGGGAGATGGCTGCATTAAAGACAATTTTATTTTTGCATGCTCTGAAGAATGTGAGGTTGGTAAACCAGAATTCAACAAATACTACACTCCCTACGAAAGCACGATCGAGCCGAATACACCGGGTTACACTCTTCCGTTCGATTTACAGACCGTCGGTAATTATGCTGATATGGACACCAGATTTAACCTGGGAGATGTCGCTACGATGCTGGAGCAAAATGGCTTTGCCATTATGGAATATGACTTTCATATACCTGATTCCAACCGTGACGACATTGTCAAACCATACGAAAATCTGCGTAAGATGAATGTCCCTTTATTCATCACAGCAGATACACTCCTGCACCTTTATCATATCCAGTTTGATGAAACATTGAAGGATATAGAGGAAAGGGAATTTTATGCAGATCTTCATGCTTTGACGATTGTCCTTCTTTATGATGCACTGGCTCAGTACGAACAATATTCAGGTGACCTGAAAGAGGCGGCAAGACGCAACATAGCATATCTGGCTGTGGCACAAAAACTAATCGACCCGGATGCTTACGTCCCGGAATTGGTTGAGGACCTTGTGGCGAGCGAGCTGGCTAAAATCGATACGCACGATGGCTTCGCAGAAAGTGACATCTTCATCTACAGAGAAGACTACTCACAGTACGTACCGCGAGGTCATTACACGCGCAGCGAAGAGTTGAAACGCTATTTTAAGACACTAATGTGGTATGGACGAATGGCGTTCCTGCTAAAAGGGGCCGAGAATTGGGGGCAGGCTGGGGATGCCCTTATCAGCGAATATGATGCGAAGATTCAGACTATGCAGGCGGTGCTGTTGGCAAGGGCTATTGATTCCGTGCAGATAGGACAGCGCAGCGGCCGTGATATCTGGGAAAGGATATACACGGTTACGGCTTTCTATGTAGGATTGGCGGATGACTTGACGCCATACGAGTATCTCTGCGCAATAAACAAGGTCTTTGGCTCAAATTTTGAACCTGTCAACCTTGAAGACGAAAACAACTTTTTGGCATTGAAGACCGTGTTGGCTCTTTTGCGGTCCCCACAAATCTTCGGTGGCACGGGTAATGTATATGTGACGCCACCTGTCACGTCCGAATCTCTCAATGAGGTGCTCGACAAAACCAAGGGCATGCGTTTTATGGGCCAGCGGTTCATTCCGGACTCATATATGTTTCAACAATTAGTGTTCCCAGAGGTGCTGGACTATATTGGCGATGCCAATGCTGCTGTCAAGCCTTTTACCTACGGCTTTACAGGCGTACGCTGGGGGAGATGCTACCCGCAAGGATTGGATGTTATGGCTATCTTAGGTTCGCAGAAAGCTGAGACAATCTTAATCGAACAGGGCGATACGGATTACGTCAATTATTGGCAGCAATTCTACAACCTCAAAGCTGAGTTCGATGCGTTTGACCTTTCCGATTGGAACCGGAATCTGTACTGGGGCTGGCTGTATACGCTGCGAGCTTTAATAAGTGAATTCGGCGAGGGATACCCGAACTTTATGCGGACCGAGGCCTGGGAGAAAAAGGAGCTCAACGCCGCTTTAGCATCGTGGACGGAATTAAGGCACGATACTATTCTTTACGCCAAACAGAGCTATACGCCGATAGAGACCAGCCTTCCTCCCGAGGTAACAGGTTTCGTAGAGCCTGTGCCGGAGTTTTACGGCCGATTACTGGCGCTAACCCGTATGACAAGGCAAGGTTTAACCGACTTCAATGCCTTGTCGGCTCAGGCCGAAGATCGGCTAATGAATCTTGAGGACATACTGACTCGGCTGGTTGAAATCGCTGATAAAGAGCTGACAAATCAGACCCTGTCCGACGATGACTTCGCCTATATAAGGGAATTTGGTAAAACCCTTGAGGGGGCCGTTATCGGCGTCGAAGAAACAGGTGTCAAAACAACGCTCGTAGCAGACGTACATACGCACACTGCCGAGGGAAATGTTCTTGAAGAAGGTGTAGGATATGTTGACCTAATCATCGTAGCTTGCCCAACAACGGATGGCTCGATTTTCTTAGCGGCAGGTCCGGTGCTTTCATATTACGAGTTTAAGCATCCTATGAGCGATAGGCTTACCGACGAAGCCTGGCGTCAGTTGCTTGCTTCACCGACCAGGCCTGACCGACCCACGTGGTTTCAATCGCTTGTGCACTGATACGGTCTTTTGCCTCAGCGACTGAAATGGGTACCTAAAACGAAAGGGAAAAGTTGGGTATTTCTATTTTGACCGACCCAAGGTTTTTCATAGTTTACGGTGCTGCGATTTTGGGGCTTGGCACCATAGGTTTCTTCATATCCCCCAAATTCATGGGGAAGCTATTAGTATGTCTTCTGCTTTTAGTGGGTATCAATGGATTGTTTTGTCTGATGGTGAAAGGATTTTTGCACGTATTACCTTTAGAATTTGTGCCCGCGTTTAAGCACCTCTTTCTTCCCCCGGTTGTCTCTGCGGTTATTACACTCATAACATTCTCCATTTTAGCTTTATTGTTTGAGAAATTTAACCAATCTTTTCCAGCGATATTAGTTCCTCCTCTGTTGGTAATCCTTCCCGCATACATATTTTATCTCGTCGCAATCGGGACATATGCTACCCTGGAGGCAAGAAATTACTATTTTGTTTGGGCAGCTATGCTTATTCCTGCCCTATTAATCGCTGTCCTCGTGTGGATGATCAATCATTGGTTGTCTAAGTTGGAAAGATATCGACCGCTACTACATGATCGATTAATTACCGTTATCCCCATAGCGGCAAAACTTTGCGTAATTGTAGGTTTTGTTGCTTTTATGAGATACGTGATACCAACTTTACCTATTTATTCAGATAATATAGAATTCGGGGCCACGCTGAGGCAGGAATATTTTTCTTTCACTCTTCCCATTATCAATTTCGTGGTGGTGCCGGTGCTAATCCTGGCCATTTTCTTCATGCCCGTTGGTATTGTTGTCGCTTTTTTTGCAAAGTTCTCCAAGATAGTTTTGCTGACGATACTGCTTTGTTGTGGCATCGCCTTTTGTGCGGCATTTCTTAGCATTGGGTGTGCAATTGCTGTAATTATGGGTGTGCCCGTTGTGACTGGCTATGCAGCCGGAAGCTGCATTGCAAGCTAATATTCTATTCACTTCAGCGGACGTCATGGAAGCTCCTATGCCCAAATCGTGTTATTACTCCAGCAGTCCTTTGTTCCTGCTTTGGCCAGTTCCAAATTTATAAGGCTGGCCTGAGCCAGACTGTTTGCACAATATGAAAATGTTCACAGGACCAACAATTTCCTTTCAACTTGCCGCAGTATTGTTATTAATTCAACGCATAGAAGCAACTGGTGGCAAATGTACATTATCGAAATTAGAGATTATTGCTTGATTTGACATTTACACATTTTTCTCAAAGTCTAATTAAGTCGTTCGGAATTTCAGATATTCTTTCTTGAGATTAGATTTCGGTGCAGCTATAATCAGTCGAAATTTAGGGAAAATAAAAAATGAACGAGCACAGGAACACAAGAATACAGATGACAGAAGGCAGAAATCGGAAGGCAGAAAATAGAAATCTGTCCTCTGTCCTCTGTCCTCTGTCTTCTGTCCTCTATGCACTTACAACTTGTGCACTCTTGCTGCCAGGTTGCGCACGACAGCAGAAATATGAACCGATAGAAAAAATCCATGTGCCGGATGTCAATAAAGCCGAGGCGATGCAGATAGCAGAGGACGTTCTGGTCAAAATGCACTTTACTATCGAAAAAGCTGATTACGAAAGCGGCATTATAAGAACTAAGCCATTACCGGGGGCACAGTTCTTCGAGTTCTGGCGCAGCGATAATGTCGGGTCATACAACTGTGCTGAAGCAAACCTCCATAGCATTCAAAGAATTGTGGAATTACATATAAACCGATATGGCTTAGGATTTTCTATAGACTGTAATGTACAGGTTCAAAGGCTGACTATGCCCGCCTTGAACGAATCGGACAAACGCATAGGATCATCGACCATTGGCTGGGAGCCGGGCCGATTGACACGGACAACAGGAACAGCATGGGCCGATTTAGGTAAGGATACCAAGCTTGCAACAAAAATTTTGAATCGGATACAAAAACATATAGTAACCGATAAAAAGTATCCCGTGTCTCAAGCGAGCAACGAGTCACGAGCAACGAGCGACGAAAAATGAGAGTATTGGTTTGTGGTGGAGCAGGATATATCGGCAGCAATATGGCAGCCATGTTAGCTGCCGCCGGTTTCGAGCCGGTCGTTTTTTACAATCTAAGCAAATGTCACAAAAAGGCAGTCGGTGACAAAAAATTTATTAAAGGCGATTTAGCCGATTACGAATTACTCCTCCAAACACTCAGGAAATACAAAATCGAAGTGGTAATGCACTTTGCCGCCTTTATCGAGGTCGGCGAGTCGGTGCAGGAACCACTTAAATACTACCACAATAACGTCTCCAACACGCAGAATTTATTGTCGGCGATGGAATCCGCTGGCGTAGAAAAATTCGTTTTCAGCAGTACTGCTGCTGTTTATGGCATACCAACAAAGGTGCCGATTACCGAAGATGCACCTAAACAACCGATCAACCCTTACGGAGAAACAAAATGGGCGGTTGAAAGGATGTGCCACTATCAAAGCCGGACAGGTGAACTTCGGTATGCGACGCTTCGATATTTCAATGCCTGTGGAGCAGGAAAAACTTCTAAACTCGGCGAAGACCATCGGCCTGAATCACATCTTATTCCACGGGTTATCCAGGCTGCGATGGGAAAATACGGTGAAATAAAAATTTATGGAACAGATTATCCCACGCCGGATGGCACATGTATACGTGATTACATTCATATCGACGATTTGTGTAGAGCACATCTGCTGGCGTTGGACAAATTGGACTCTAAAAACGAGCTGGTCTATAACCTCGGCAACGGCAATGGTTATTCTGTCAGGCAGGTAATTGAGGCCGTAAAGCGTGTTTCAGGCAAGAATTTTAAGGTAACCGAAGCTGAGCGAAGAGAGGGTGACGCGCCTGTGCTGACATCCGATGCAAGCAAGGCCAAGAAAGAGCTTGGCTGGGAGCCGGAACTGCCGGAATTAGAGAAAATAATTGAGACCGCCTGGAAGTGGCATAACGACTTCCCAGATGGATACCCTGATTAAAATTAAATATCAAAAATCAAATATAAAAATTACATTGCAAAATGAAAAATGTCATTTTTGAATTTTGATTTGTCATTTTGATTTTTGCATTTTAATTTTTGATTTTTATGAAACAGATAAAAAGCAAGGTTAGGGACTTCCTCAAGAAGAACGGCATGGAACCGGCGGATATTAATATCGAGCGAGTCTGTCGGTTTTTTCTTGACGAAATGGAAAAGGGTCTGGCTGGCAGAAAAAGCTCGCTTGCGATGCTGCCGACTTATATCGAAACCGAGAAGGAGATACCCAGGAACAAACCTGTTATTGTGATGGATGCCGGCGGCACCAACTTTCGGGTTGCGACAGTAGTCTTTGGTAAAGACGGGAAAGCTGATATAAACGATTTCATGCTGTTTGAGATGCCTGGGCTAAAAGGCAAGGTTGGCAAGAGAGAATTCTTCAGCACAATGGCCGGCTACATCAAGCACGTTGCGGATAAGAGCGATAACGTCGGATTTTGCTTTTCATATCCGATAGAGATGTCTCCAGGTAAAGACGGCCGGGTGCTGTTTTTTTCCAAAGAGATTCAGGCACCAGAGGTTGAGGGACAGATGATAGGGGAAAATCTAAACATTGCGATAAGTGACGCAGGGCTTGATAGCAAGAAGCAGATGGTCTTGCTCAACGATACGGTGGCAACGCTTCTTGCAGGAAGAGCGGAGGCAAGCGGGCGAACGTTCGATAGCTTCATAGGCTTTATTCTCGGCACTGGAACAAATTGCAGCTATGTCGAGCAAAACAAGAACATTACGAAGAAAAAAGACCTGGACTCTGCAGGGAGCCAGATAATTAATATCGAATCCGGCGCGTTCGGCAAAGCGCCGCGGGGAACAATCGATAGGAAATTTGACAAATCATTAGTCAATCCTGGGCTGAATATTTTCGAGAAGATGATTTCGGGGGCGTATCTGGGTTCAATTTGTTTATGGACTATCCAGTCTGCCATAAAAGAAAAGCTGTTCAGTAATATAATATCTGAAAAGCTGTTGGCAATTACCAAGCTAAGCACAAAAGAAGTAAGTGACTTTATGTATAGTCCCCGGGCAAGCAGCAGTCCCCTTTCAAAGACAATCAGCGATGCAGACGAACAAGACAGCACCACACTCTATTGCTTGATCGACAGGATGATTGAGCGGGCAGCGAAGCTCACCGCGATAAATCTGTCGAGCGTGGCAATTAAGTGCGGCAAAGGCAAAAATCCAACCCAGCCTATCTGTATTGTAGCTGAGGGGACAACCTTTTACCACCTGACATCGCTAAGGCAAAGAGTCGAATATTACTTAAGGCAGTACCTTGTGGAAAAAAAGGGCATATTCTACGAAATTATAAACGTGGAAAACGCAACACTGATTGGAGCAGCTATTGCAGGATTGACAAATTAATTATGTCCAACCACAATCAAATGCCGTAAGAAATCTGATAAAACATATGAAAAACGGTCCTTAAGCAGATAAAATATTTACCTTGTACCTGGATTCTATGGGCCTAAAAAGCTCCCTGATGGTGAACTTTCTAAAGTTAAATCTTAAATCGGTCGATTCTAATATAGGGTAAGGTCTATTTTAAAATTGGGGGAACTAATAATGGATAATCCAAAGGACAAAAGAATAGAAAAAAGGTTGTGCCATCAATGGCCTGTTTGGTTCTCTGAGGATTTCAAGGAAGATGTCTTTCAGGGTCTAATGGTGGATGTTTCCAGTAGTGGTCTCTCATTTACCTGCAATTTTGATGAAAACTGCCCGCAACCGGGTCAGCAGCTAATGGCTCGCTTCAGCATACCATGCTGTAGAGATAACAACGCCTCGGCAATGACGAGCTTTACACGCACCGGTCGTGTCCTTCGGGTCGATACATTAAATAGTTATGTCCGCCGTATCGCAATTCAATTTGACGAACCGCTCTCCTTAAAACCCGGCGAACAGGCGGCTATCGCGATGATGCACCAAAATAGCGCTGTATAATAAAGACCTGATGCCAAAAAAACAGCGCCCCCTCACCACCGGGGTTGGGGCTAATCGTTGTTGTGGTTCCGGACACAATTTATTCTTGCGACGAGTTGGTCCTCAGTAAAACAAAAACGCTTGTCAAATCCCCAAGTTTAGTCCCGATGTATCGGGATTGTATAACGTAAACATCGCAACATTTTTATATCTACTTACAATCTTTTCTATTGTTTCACGGCAAGGCTCATCGTGGCGATAATGGGGAAATGGTCGGAAGGGTAGCAGCCATCAATGTTGTCGTGGAGAATATCGGCGCTCAGGACTTTAACGCCCGGTCTTGTCAGGATGTAGTCGAGCTTTGGGCCTGTGCACTTACCGGTAAATTCGTGAAAGGTGCCGACTTCTGTGGCGTTCGGCTGCAGGACACGGAATGTATCAACTATCGGCAGCGGATTCACTGCGATGAGATTGTTACTATCGGCCAATGTGGCTTGGCCTTTCAGGTAGAGACTGGCCGGATTGTCTTCACCCGCGTTGAAATCACCGGTGACAATGACAGGGTCGGGGTAGCGACGGCTCTGGATGCGTTGAGTTAATAATACTGCACTTTTTTCTCGCGAGAGCTGCGAGACGTGGTCGAGATGGAGATTGTAAAGGTAGAAGGGCTGGCGGTTTTTCTTGTCGATAAATCTCGCCCAGGTGCAGATACGCGTACAGGCATTACCCCAGGTAATTGAGCCTGGTACTTTAGGAGTGTCGGAGAGCCAGAATGTGTCGGATTCGTTTACATCGAAACGGTCGGCGAGGTAAAGGATGGCACAAAATTCCCCCTTTACTTTACCGTCATCTCGCCCGACACCGAGATAGGAATATCGTGGCAGTTCATTGCAAATCTCGTTTATTTGAAAATGCAGAGCCTCTTGCAGCCCGACAATATCAGGATGGCGATTACGCAACAAGTCAAAAACTATTTGTTTGCGGTGCTGCCAGCTATTTTCTCCGTCATCCGCTGTGCCATAGCGAATGTTAAAACTCATAACCGTTAATTCCAGTTGGCCATTTGCATTTACATCGGAAACAGCTTTTGCCATACATTGAAAGTGCAGCTTACCGAAAGGTCTGCAAAGGACTAAGATAAGCGATAAGTAAAGGGACACTGTGAACTTCGTGGAAGCCGCCCTCAGATTCATATTTCCCCCCTTTGCTACTGTAGAAATTTTTCGAATAGACTACAAATAGTGTTAAAGGCTCTTACGTTTCTCCTCTTCGCTAAGTGGCTCATTCAATGAACCGGAGCGGAAGCCCTGCAGGTCAATGGTTACAAACTTGAAGCCTAACGATTTCATTTTTTTAACAATTTGCGAACGTACCGGCTCCGCCGTAACTTTTACAATGTCCTGCGGATTTACCTCGATTCGCGCGATGGTATCGTGATGGCGAACACGAAATTCAACCAAGCCTAATGTCCTCAGAAAATTCTCCGCCTCGTCAATTTGTTTTAGCCTTTGCTCTGTCACCTCAAGGCCGTACGCAAATCTGGACGCCAGACATGGTGAGGCTGGCAAATCAGCAGTGGGCAGGCCAAGTTTTTTGCTCAGTTGACGGATGTCGTTCTTGGTGAGCTTAGCCTCAGCTAACGGCGAACGGATGCCAAAGACTTTCATGGCGCGATTGCCGGGGCGATAGTCATCGAGGTCGTCGTAGTTGGTGCCGAAGACGACATGCTTAAAGCCTTGCTCTTTGGCAATATCTGAAAGAATCCTGCAGAGATGTGATTTGCAGTGGAAACAGCGGTCGGCCTTATTGGCGGTAAAAAGCGGATTGGAAAGCTCATCGGCCTCGATGGTTTTTAATCTCACACCGATATTTTTTGCTACTTTTACCGCCCTATCAAGCTGTCCTTTAGGTTCCACAGGACCAACACTCATACAAGCAAGGACATTTTCCGCACCAAGTGTATCCACAGCCGCTTTCAAAAGAAAGGTACTATCCACACCGCCGGAGTATGCGACGACAACCGTATCTAACTTTTTCAGTATTGTTTGAAGCGAACCAAACTTTTCCTGGAGATTCATAAAGCCGATGGAGGGATTTGAACCCTCAACCCCGGCTTTACGAAAGCCGTGCTCTACCATTGAGCTACATCGGCTAAACCCACCGGTATCATACTAAATCAACGGGCGGTTTGCAATGGGGCGATGATTATCCTTGTGCGGATATAAAAACCCCGCCTTTCAGGCGGGGTTATACAGCACAGATGCACAAAGTCACGGCATATTTTTTACATGCACTTTTATTTGCCTTGACCTCACATCCTGAGACAATTATGGAAATTAGCGTAAATGTATATTGTCACAAAACCGTGATATTTAGTCCGTCAATCTACTAACGAGTTTTGTTCAACTTTTACGTGCTACTATAGCCCAACTGCTGCCGGCCCTATAAAAGTTTAGAGTTATGGCGACGGAGTTGAAAAACGACACAGAGTAGCAAAGCAGAGCCATTCACTATTTTGCCGACTAAGGTAAATATAACCAGATATCATCGATGTACAAATCACCTGCACTACCAACCTGCGGATTGGCTCTATCGCCAACACCAATGGTCATCTTCTTAATGGCCTGCAAATTCACACCAGTGAACTCTACCAGCGGAATATCCCACTCCGTCCAGCTTCCTATAGCCGTTGCAGCCGAGTCCGGATGTTTTACAACGGCATTATTGGCGGCGCTATCCTCCAGAACTATATACATCGGCTCAGGAATGTTACTTGCTATGCCGATATCCTGCGACTGCCAATCGCCTGTAACCGTGCCGGTTATAGTAACATTGGAGAATTCGGCTGTGCACGTCTCATTGACATTATGGCTTGTCAGGCACAAGCCTA
>CAZVUF010000062.1:0-12161 GCA_964629355.1 uncultured Pirellulales bacterium
GGGCACTTCAATGCCTGCGATTCTGCATGCCGCCAGAACATCTCGGCTGCGGTCGCTGCCCTTTTCGAGGCGGGCCTGTAGGTTGACTTTTTTTGCTGAATAGATTATATTAGGGTCAACTTAAACGTTTTCGAGGGGCCTGCACCATTTGGCGTAGGCCCATTCTTATTGCTTGGCGAGAACCATAATGCCATGAAAACGAAACAGGACGCGGTACACAAGAGACGCGACATTAAGCCAAAGAAAAAGGCACCTCTGGCGGTCCGGCTTTCGGCCGCACTGCTCAGTCCGGTGCTCTTTTTATTACTACTTGAACTGGTTCTATGGCTTTTCGGGTACGGTTTGCTCAAGGACTTTTTTGTGCCGTGGATGTATAACGGAAAGACGGTTCATCTTCCCAATCAACATTATTGCGAACACTTTGTGCCCAAGGAACTCTCACGTGCACCCGAGTCCAGTGTGCTGTATCCCAAAGATTCGTCCACGATACGAATCTTCGTATTGGGAGGGTCCGCGGCCAATGGCGATCCGGAGCCTGCCTATGGATTCTGCCGGCAATTGGAGATCCTGCTGAACGAACATTCAGACCGGATTTCTTTTGAAGTCATTAATGCAGCAGTAACTTCCATGAATTCGTTTGTGGCCCGTCGCATTGCCCAGGATTGCGCTGTGCATCAGCCCGATCTCTTTATTGTATATATGGGCAATAATGAGGTTGTTGGGCCTTACGGTCCGCCTACCTTGCCTGGCGCATTCTATAAGAGCCGTGGATTCATTAATGCCAGTATCATTCTCAAAAAGGACTTCCGATTGGGGCAGCTTGTGAAAAACGGCGCTGCGACCTTACGCTCTGCAGGTCGGGTGCCCAGGCAATGGGAGGGCATGGAGGCATTCCTGGGGAGCAAGATTCCCCAGGGCGATATGAAATTACGGTACTGTTATCGCCATTTTCAGGCCAATATCCGTGATATCGTGACAACCGCACACCGCAGCGGCGTAAAAACCCTGCTCTGCACAGTACCCACCAATATCGCGTCCTGTGCTCCTTTTGCATCACAACACAAACGAGGTCTGACTCAAGCGCAGACAGCAGAGTGGGACCGTTTTTTCCAGGCCGGACGCGCGCTGGAGCAAGCGGGTGACTTCAAGGCTGCTTTAACCGAATATGAAAAGGCGCAGGCCATTGACGACGCTTATGCGGATATAGCCTTCTGCATGGGCAAGTGTTTGCTGGCTCTGGACAAGATCCAGAAGGCCAAGGCCATGTTTATTAAGGCCAGAGATCTCGACACCCTGCGTTTTCGAGCGGACAGCACCATCAATCAGATCATACGTCAAGAGGCCAAGAGCCTGGCTGGGCAGGGTGCAAAGCTGCTGGATACGGAAGCGTCCTTGGAGCAAAACAACCAGGGCCGTCCCTTGGACGACTCTCTCCTGGTTGATCATGTGCATCTGAATGTTCATGGGAATTTCCAGATCGCATGGGCTGCGATGCAGGCCGTCAGAGAGGTCATGCCCCAGGCTCAATTGAACCCGCCTGATCGACCTGCAGGTGAGCTGTACGAACTGTGCCGGAAACGCATGCTCTATGATGTGCATGAGCAGTACAGGCTGGCCATGCTCATGTACCACCGTAAGACCCGTCCCCCCTTTGCCGGGCAACTCGATCATCATGCCGAGTTGGCGTCCTTGAGGGAAGCTTTGGTTCAGCTCCGCAGCATGGTCAAGCAGAATCCTGACACGGAGCCCACCTACGTCGAGGCCTTGAAGAGTGCTCCTGGCGATGCGTTTCTGGTCCGTCGTTACGGCGATTTTCTTTTGCAGAACCAGCGTGTCACAGACACGATCAACATCTATCAGAAATACCTCGAAGGACGTCCCTTTGAAATTAATGTACGCATCGGCTTGGCAGAGGCCTTAGCCTGCGGCGGGGCCCGTGACAAGGCCGTGACGGTCTTGACCGCCAAGGAGACGCCTTTTCACAATACGCGTAAGGAGGCACTTCAATTGGTGGGAGCCCTTTACGTAAAGCAGAGTAGATATGCCGAAGCGTTGAGTGTGTATCAGGAACTCTATCGAATCGATTCACGCGATGTGCACATTCTGGTCAACCTGTCGTCTGCCACATCTCACATGGGCGATCTCACCAGAACCAAACAGGCCCTGGATCGGGCTCTGAAGATTGATCCTGATTCTGTCCCGGCCCTTATCAATATGGGCAACTATTATGTCAAACGAGGTCATACCCAAGAGGCGTATGCGTGGTTTGAACGGGCAGCCCGGGCCGATCCCTATAACTACATCCCTCAATTCAGCTTGGGCATGCAGGAATTGAAACTGGGCCAGGTCAAGGACGGCCTGAAGCACATAACGGAATCGGTGAATCTGAAACCCGATTTTGTGCAAGGTTATCAAACTCTGGCCATGGTGTATGCCCAGTTCGACAAGGCCGATGCCGCATACAAGTATGTGGTTCTGAAGGACCTTTTCTCTCCATAGGCTTAGGATGAAGAAACGGATGTCAGTGCCACGGTCGAACATGATGACGGTATTCAGCATCATTTCGTTTGCACTGTGACTGCTACGGACCTCACCTTCTATATCGACGGCGTACTGATAGGCAAGGCACCTCTGGCCGAAGGCAATGAAATCGCAGGCATCTAAGCGCGGTCGTAAAAATTATATGTGCTCGGTATATACCAGCCGAAGGTGTTTTTCTGTCTTACCACTTCTTTATAGGAGCATTTCTGTTTTGAGGAACAGCAATCTAACTTTTTCTTCGATTTACCGGACTTTTGTTGGAATTTATGCTTTACGAACGTGTTAGATTTAAAAAAAATTTTGCCTTCTAAAAGTTTCCATTATCTGTAAGCTTGGACAATTTGGTGTCTTGAGTCCGCCATTTTATCGGAACATGAATCAATCTAACATAATCACTTACAGAAAGCTGTTGTGACGATTCTACCAGCATTTGCCCTGCTGGCGTTTTGTTTCCTATATTTTAATAAGCAATAAACTTATCGCTGGATAAGTTTACTTAGATGGTAGAAATGTCGATTTTTAACTTGGAAAGATAATGTAGAGTGGAAAGAAAAAGCCTGTCAACCCGTCGCGGCGGGATAGTTGAATACCTGTACAGGCGTTACACGCCTACAGCGCGACATCGTTTGCGCCTATGGAAGTGAAATTGGTATGTTGTGGTTTTTAAAAAACAGTGCATATTCGATCGGCGTTGATATCGGTGACGACAACCTGAATATGGTTCAGTTGCAAAATACTGAAACTGGTGTGGCTATACTTGCTGGCAGAAGTAAAAGTCGTCCTGATAGTGTGGAAATGGGCAGTGCCGCCTGGCAAAGATGGGCTGTGGAGGTTATACGAGAGGCAACAGCAAACCATAGGTTTCATGGGAAAAGCGTTATAGCGGCAGTGCCCCCGGGCGAAGTGCTCATCGAGCATGTAAAAATGGAGGCCCAGTTTCATAAAAGGTCCGAGAATCGAGAAAAGAGACTTAAAATTAATGATGACAAAATGAGTGAAACGGTCCTTTCAATGATAAAACAGAAACTGTCCTTTGACCCTAATGATGCAATGATTCAATATATTCCCACGGAACATAATAACGTTCTGGTTATGGCAACAGAGCGTAAAATTATCGACAGGCACCTGGCAATATATGAAAAGACAGGCTTGACAGTTAAGTCTATCGGTGCCTGGCCTGTGGCACTTATAAACTGTTACACAAAGTTCTTCGGTAGGCGCAAAGCTGACCTCCAAGCCGTTGTGATGCTCTTAGATATCGGAACAAACTACACAAACCTTGTTATTTGCCGTCACAAAAGGTTGCTTTTTGCCTGCTCGATACTAATGGGAATGAAGCAACTTGACGATGAAAAGATGGTGGCCAGATTGGTATTTGAGTTAAATGCCTGTCGGAGCCGGTTCAACTCTATGTACCCGGATGTGCAAATAGAGAGGCTGATTTTTCTTTGTGGTCCTGTGGTCGAAGCAGCTATCTGCAAGACGATAGCAGGACAAATGAGTATCCAGGCTCAGATGGGGGATTGTTTAGCCGCCGTGGAGATATCTGATCCGTTGCGTTCCGGGATAGATAGAAGAAAATGTAATGTGAACTGGGCTACTGCATTTGGTCTCAGCTTGTCGTAGCCTGGGATGCAAGAAAAATTCCATTGGGATCAATAAAAATGCTCAATATAAACTTTGTGCCAGATGATTACGTTCAAAACGGTGAATCACAAAGAACAAATCAGATGTATATTGTTCTGCTCGCGGTAGTGTTGGCGGCATTGGGCGGGTTGTTTGTCACCATTAAGATACGACAACATGTCCTTTGCCATGAGGTTGAGCGCATAGATGCGGAGATGGCACGAGAAGCAGAAGACCTAAGGAAACTTAGTGAGCTTCAGACCAAACAAAAAGAGATGATGAAGACGGCACTTACCACCACTCAACTGCTTGAACCGGTGCCAAGAAGTGTTTTGTTAGCGTCCTTGACCAATAGTCTGCCCGCAGGGGTCTCATTGTTACGACTGTTTATGGTACAGAAGGAGGTCAAGCAGGCTATTTCACCTCCTGCACAGACGAATAAATACCAGGCAGCTCAGGCCAATCCGCCAAAGGCCGACCTGGCTCAGCAGGCAGGCTTACTAGGGGAACAGCCTGAAGTGCGTATAGATATCAGTGGTATAGCTCCAAGCGACCTTCAGGTTGCAGATTATATTGAACGTCTGAGTAGTTCAAGTTTGTTGCAGAATGTAGCTCTTGTGGAATCAAAAGAGCACAAAATCAAAGACACAACATTCAGACAATTCAAGCTGACGACTATGCTTAGAAGTAATATTCACCTCAGTACGGAGGATGTAGACAGGATTAGAACTGAGCGTGAAAATGCATCACGTGGTTTTTAGATAGTTATATCTGCCTTGACGAGAAAGCCGAGGCCAGAGCGAAGCTGAAGGAGATGGGGACAAAACTATGACAAGTGGTTTTAGAAAAGCTGTGTTTTTTATTTTGCTGACGGGCACAATTATTGTTAGTTACCAGTATATGATGAAACCGGCTAATAGATACTTAACGGAAAAAAAACAGCAAAGAGACACTAAAAAAGCCAAGCTCCATGAACTGCAGCAAGTCAAAGCGGCTGCAAAAAACAGCCTCTCGAGCAGGCTTGCACAGGTGGAAGAAGCAATAAAGTTTTTCGAAAGCAGATTACCCCCGTCGAGCGAGATTGATAGGGTGCTTCACGATGTCACAGTAATTGCTCAAAAGCGGGGTTTAAAACCCAAAACGATTAGAACGCTCGAAACAAAAGATAATGGGGGTTACGTGGAACAACCGCTAAGGATGGAGCTGGAAGGAAATTTTAATTCGTATTATTCGTTCCTGCTGGAGCTTGAAAAACTGCCGCGTATAACGAAGATTCGCCAGCTTCAGTTGGATAAACAAAAAGAAGACGAGGGACAAATAACAGCCGATTTTATAGTGAGCATATTTTTCCAGCGTAAAACCGGTTAATTGACAATTAGTTAAATGAATACTGATTACCATTAACCAATTTTGATGGAGTTTGATCATGCTGCCTTTTTTACGTGAACAGGGCAATGAGATGATACCCGCATCGAGACCGACAGACCCACAATTGCGGCCTGAAGGAGCTGATATCGGAACGTCGGCAGAAGCACAAACTCAGGAATTTTTCACCGTATCAGCTCGGAACAAAAATGTCCGTAGGAGCACTATAGGTTTTGCTGTTCTGTTTGGATTAGGTCTTTTGTGCCTTTTGTTTATGATTAAAAACAGCACACCGAAAACAACATCTGCCTCGGAGGCCCAAACCAACGAAACACAGATCGAACTCGCTATCGCTCAGCTAACAGGCGCTAGCTCGGAAATGTTCAGCCGAATGGATCAAATCGTTAAGAAATTCTATGAGTCTTCGAATTTGCTGCAGGTACAGGTCAACGAGCTTATAAAAAATCCGTTTGAGCTTGAGCTGTTTCTGAGTGACCTGAGAGGGAAAGTAGATCTGCAGGAAGGCGGCATTGGAGTTAACAGTGAGATGTTCAAACAACAGCAGATAAGGCAAATGTCAAAGGATATGCAATTAAAGAGCATTATGAAGATGCCGGCCGGCAAGCGTAATTGCTGCATGATCGATGACAAAATTCTTTATGAAGGAGATTTGATAAAAGGTTTCAAGGTCACCCGAATAGGTGATAACTATGTTAAGCTTAAATGGTGGGATGCCGAAGGTAACTCTGAATCCTCGAATGTTGAATCAGTTCGCAATAGCGGATTGGAAATAATATTAAAGTTGTCAGAATGAAGCTGCCTTTTATATTTAAAAAAAACAGGGATTCGAAAAGGTCTAAGAGCAATTTGCCCGAAGATACGGCCGTCAATGGCGCAGCAGAATGCGCCAAGGCTGATTCCGGCGATACTTTGATACGTGGCCTAAGTGACCTTTATTCCCCGGAAGAAACCGGCGAATCTCCTATACAGGACATCGCTGATGTCTTGTTGGAGATGGGAAAGATAACACCTAAGCAGCATAAATCCGTCGTAGGCGGACGGAGCAAATCCGGCAATGGTGGAACAAGGTCTGCTTTCGATGCCGCAGAGCGGCTGTTAAGTGAAGGGTTGGTTAACGCCAACGATATCCTGATGGCTAAGGCTAAGCTGTGTGGCTTAGAATTTAGACACATCACGCCTCAAGATGTGCAGAAGCAGGCTGTTGAAAAGCTCAATATTGATTTTATGAAGAAAAACAGTATTGTGCCAATTGCATTGGATAAAGACAACCTAATAATTGCCACGAGTGAGCCAGAGAATGTTTTTGCAGTCGAACAGGTAAGAAGGCAGACAAGAATGGTTCCTCAGGTTGTGGTCTGCAGCCATGAGGATATTCAAGCCGTATGTAGTTCGTTTGATACCGAGAGCGAGGCCGATTCGATAGGAGGTTGTAGCCTTGATGACATCATCAGTGACATGACAGAGGTGGAGGTTGTTCATGACCGGAAAGAGGAGTCTCAAGACCTTGAAAGGATGGCGGGACAATCGCCTGTTATTAAATTTGTTAATTACTTAATCAGCAACGCTGTGCATGAGGGAGCCAGTGACATACATATTGAGCCTAAGGAGAAGTTTGCCAGAGTAAGATATCGCATAGACGGAATGCTGTTTGAGGCGATGCAGGCGCCGTTAAAGATGCACCCTGCGATTGTTTCACGCATTAAGATTATGGCTAACCTTGATATTTCAGAAAGGCGATTGCCGCAGGATGGAAAAATTAAGGTCTCAGTGGGCGGTAGAACAATTGACCTGCGGGTTTCTACGCTTCTTACCAATTGTGGAGAAAAAGTAGTTATCCGTGTGCTGGACAGCAAATCGATTATGCGAGGCCTTGAGCAGTTGGGTATGGAGCCCGAGGTATGCGAGTCTTTCGACCGGCAGATAGCTCTGCCGCATGGAATTTTATTAGTGACAGGCCCGACCGGCTCCGGCAAGAGCACCACGCTTTACTCGGCTCTGTCACAGATGGACGGTGACAAATTGAACATTTCGACGGTCGAAGACCCAGTTGAATATGAGCTAAGTTTTTGCAATCAGGTCCAGACACATGAGAAGGTGGGACTTACCTTTGCCTCGGCTCTGAGGAGCTTACTTAGGCAGGACCCCGACGTAATAATGATCGGTGAAATTCGGGATAATGAGACAGCTCGGATAGCCGTTCAAGCCGCTTTGACCGGTCACTTGGTGCTTTCCACACTTCACACAAACGATGCCGCCAGCAGCGTCACCAGATTAGTCAATATTGGTATTGATCCATATTTGATAGCTGCCTCACTAAATGCGGTGCTGGCCCAGCGATTGGTCAGAAAGATTTGTCCGAAATGCAAAGAAGTATATCAGGTTCCCGAACAAATGCGCAAATATCTCAAGAAAGCGGGAGTCAAGCCGGAAGAGCTTTTTCATGGTAAGGGCTGTGACTACTGCAGAAGCTCAGGCTACGCAGGCAGAGTTGGTATCTATGAACTGTTGATTATCGACGACAAATTCAGAGATATGATTAACAAAGACCCTTCGGTTAATAATATGCGGCGTGTATTTCATGAGAGCGGCCAGTCGAGCCTGTTTGATGATGGAATTCAAAAAGTGAAGCAGGGCCTGACTACAATTGAGGAAGTGCTACGGGTGACCGAAGTGTATGGCAAAACTGAAGAGGAAGTCTTTGTTGAAAATATGGTGTAGAACAGTGTGGTATAAAACGCGTTTTTGAAGGATTTATGGGATGGTGAATATAAAAACAATATTGGCAACGGCCGTTCAGAATAGTGCAAGCGATGTGCACATTAATGTCGGGATGCCGCCGATACTGCGAAAGAACACGGAATTGACTTATACGGATTTTCCTCCGGTTACCGATGAGGATGCTAAACAGATGGTTCTTTCAATGGTTGGGCCAGACAAGTTCAACAAGTTCGAGGAAAACAGAGACCTCGATTTTTCGACGATGATTGATGACGGCCATCGCTTCCGTGTTAACGCGCATTATCAGCGTGACATGATTGCCATATCGTTCAGAGTTATTCCAAATGATATTCCCTTGATAGACGATTTGAATCTGCCGCTGATAGTCAAGGAGCTGACGGACCTGCCGAGGGGTTTAGTGCTCGTGACAGGTCATACGGGCTCCGGTAAAAGTACCACGCTTGCTGCAATGATCGGACTTATCAATTCAAAGTTCGGCGAGCATATAATTACTCTGGAAGATCCTATTGAATATTTGTTTAAGAACGTTAAGAGTGTGATAGAGCAGCGTGAGATAGGCTCTGACTGTCCCGATTTTGCGACAGGACTGCGGCATGTGCTGCGGCAGGACCCCGATATCATTATGGTCGGCGAAATGAGAGACTGGGAGACCACAAGTTTTACCATTACCGCCGCTGAGACCGGACATCTTGTCTTCAGTACGCTGCACACTGTTAATGCCCCTCAGACCATTGAGCGTATTATAGATATTTATCCCGCGAATCAGCAAAATCAGATTAGGACAATGCTCGCCAACACATTGCAGGCGGTTATCTCGCAGACATTGTTTAAGCGTATAGATGAGCCTGGGATGATACCGTGTACTGAAATAATGCTGTGCACTTCGGCGGCAAGGAACTGCATTCGTGAAAATAGAATTTATGAAATACCGAATATTATTGAAACTTCCCGCAGACTGGGTATGCAGACCCTGGATTACAGCATTGCCCAGATGTATTCAAAGGGCTATATAGACAGAGAAGAAGCAATCAATCGCTCAAGCAACCCGGGCAGAATGGAAAAGATGCTTGTTGCACCTGCAGAGGAACTCCAGGCTGCCCAGCCTGTCGGTGCTGCAAGTCAAGGTGAGTAAAAAGACATGTTTGCAAAGTCTTCACAGAGCTATAAAGGAGCAACTGCCGTGGCGGAGGGGCGGCAAAATGCTCAGGAACAGGAGGAATCCGCCTTTGTAGGGCACAGCAGACGCACTGCCGGCGGAGGGGAATCCGAAAGGCCTTACGAGAAGGTCGGTGGCCAAAATACATTATTGCAGAAGATACAAAATTTCAGGCTTGAATTCGGGCCGAGCAAAAAGGAAATTTTGAATGTCACAAATCAGCTTGCGGTTATGATTCGGGCCGGAATAAGCCTTCAGGACTGCCTTGAATCTATAGCCGAGCAGATCGAAAAGCGGAAATTCAGGGACGTCATCAGCGATTTGAAAAAGCGTATCGAGGCAGGACAGAGTTTTTCGCAGGCGCTTGCCGAGCATCCGGAGGTGTTCAGCAATCTTTATATAAATATGGTTGCCGCTGCGGAAGTCTCCGGCTCACTCAGCGACATGCTGCAAAAGCTGGCAGAGTATCTGGACCAGGAAGCCGAGACTCGCTCGCAGGTAAGAGGTGCGATGGTTTATCCTGTTATTATCGCGGTGATGGCAGTAACAGTAACCATTTTTCTGTTGTGCTTTGTTTTGCCGAGGTTTACGGCTATATTCGCGGGAAAGGAGCATCTGCTGCCTCTTCCGACCATAATCCTGATGGCTGCCAGCAGTTTCCTGCGCAATTATTGGATTCTTATTTTACCGGGCATCGGTGCTTCAATATGGGGATTCTGGTACTTTACAAATACCCGTTCCGGCCGGCTATGGTGGGATAAGACCAAGTTGACGCTGCCTCTTATCAGGACTCTGTGCCGCAGTCTGTACATAACAAGGTGCCTGCATACTATGGGAGTATTGACAAGAGCAGGTGTGCCGATCCTGAATACGATTTCGATAACAGCACATATAGCAGGAAATGTGCTTTATAAACAAATGTGGCTTGGTGTTTATGAGGAAGTCCGCCAGGGCAAAAAAATTGCGTCGAGTCTTATCCGTTATGGTTTGATGCCCAGCAGTGTAGTGCAGATGATAAGAAGCGGCGAAGATTCGGGCAATATCGGTGATGTGCTCAGAGACGTTTCCAGTTATTACGCGAGGGAGCTTAAAACTGTCATTAAAATGGTAACGTCAATGATAGAACCAATAATGATAGTTGTGATGGGTGTTCTGGTCGGCTTTATTGCAACGAGTATTATCCTGCCGATATTCAAGATGTCTCAGGTTGTCACGGGCAAATAAATGAAATTCGAAATTCGAAATTCTAAATTCGAAATCCCCCGCCTCCGGCTGGGCAATGGTTTTTCTCTCATTGAGGTATTGATTGCAACTATATTGGTAGGGCTTGCCATTACAGCTCTGCTGGTGGCCAGCGGTTCACTGACGATAGCCAACGGTGCCAGCACAGATTTGTCAACCGCTGAGTTTCTTGTTGAGCAGATAAGAGAGCTTACGGCTTTATTGCCGGTGGTTGATCCTCAAACCGGCATTGCTGTGTTCGGCCCGGAAGAAACAGACCTGGCTTACTATGACGATTTGGATGATTTTGATGGTGCGAGTTTTTCTCCACCGATTGATGCTAACAGAAATGTTTTGAACAATTTTGCGGCGTTCAGCCAGATTGTCTTGGTCGAAAATGTCAATCCCAGCAATTTTAACCAGGTGGTCGGTGACCATAGCACCAGCTTTGTCAGAGTCACTGTGACAGTGGTTTTGAATGCGAAGGAAATCAGCTCAACGAGCTGGATTCGTGCCAGATACTAAAGCTGCGGAGCTTATCTCGTGAAGCGTTGAGCGAGATACACATTACGAATTTCCATATTATGTGATATACAATATGCGATATAAAAGATACGAAGATGGTTTTACTCTTGTAGAGCTGTTACTTGTTTTGGCAATATCAGGTATGTTGCTCGCCGCGGTAGCTACAGCTTTTAACGCCTCAATATTTAATTTCCGGGAAAACGAAGAAATCTTCAAAACAATCAACAACACCCGGCAGGCTCTGCTTCGTATGACGGGCCAGCTTCGGACGGGATATTGGGTTGATCCCGATGCGCCGAATAATGAATGCAGCTTTTTCACCGCTGACGGGCAAGATATTACTTACGAGTACAGAAGTGCGGATAATAAGCTTTACTTGATAACCAACAGCAACGGTCAGGAGTATGTGCTTTGTGAAGATGTAATTTCGATGAGTTTTGTTAAGACCCCTACGCTTGATGGCTCGGATTGTAAAAGTGTTCAGATTTCTATAACGGTTCAAAACGGCAATATGCAGCGAACGATGTCAACTGCCGTGGTTATCAGAAAAAATCTGATGTGACAGTTGATGTTGTTTGAAACATTTCTTATATTGTGCCATACCCATTTTACTCAGTTTATTACAGAAAATTTCTTGATTTTTGTCTTTTTAGGTTATATTCTGGACGCATGACTACAGGGCGGTTAGCTCAGGTGGTCAGAGCGCCTGCTCGACACGCAGGAGGTCACTGGTTCAAGTCCAGTACCGCCCAGTGCAATAAGTGATTAGCATATAAATACTTGTCCTTCGATAACATCCATATATATCTTAGACCCGCTTTTGGCAGGTTTTCGTCACTTGTCTCTTTAATGAATCATTTCAGAGTTTGTTTTCAATCTTCTTGCAATATGAGGCTTTGGCGTATAGAGTAAGCAATAGTTGATGTATTTATTTTTTAGTAGAGTTTGGAGAGGTGTCGGAGTGGCT
>CAZVUF010000063.1:0-12043 GCA_964629355.1 uncultured Pirellulales bacterium
TCAATCAATATGGAGGAATGGCAATAATAGCGCATCCCACAGAAAATGTAAATTATTATTTGAATCTGCAGAACTACAAAGGAATCGAGATTGTAAACGCCCACTACTATCGACTGTGGCTACTTGGGCAGTCTCAGTTTGATTATAACGAACATTTCCAGGCCGTTTGGGACGACCTGCTCACCTATAAGAATACCAAGATATGGGGCTTCGCAGTCAATGACTGGTGGGGACCCTGGAGGAATAGCGACGAAGCTTTCATAGATAGCGGCAAAATACTTGTGATGGTTCCATCCTATAATATGGCTGATTACAGAAATTCACTGGAAAAGGGCTGCCTCTTCGCCATCCACGATAGAGGTGCAGGAAGACAAAACAAAGGCAAATATCCTATAATCTCAGCGATAATAGTCAGCAACCATTCTATCACCATATATACCGACGGCCAAGTCGACTGGATAGCTAATGGGCAAAGAGTAGCACAAGGCAGCTCCATAGACCTAACAGAATATCCGCCCGAGACAGGCTTTAAATATGTAAGAGCTGAAATCAGCAACGCTTACGGCACCATCTTCACACAACCCTGGACTCTGACTCCGATTCCGTAATGATGGTTTGTACCCCACAATAATCCCACAATAAACCTGTCCTCCGTAAGGAGTCCCTAGGACTGAGCAAGGTCGAAGGATTGTGGGGCTAAATATACTTATTCTGTTGCGCCTGCTCCAAAATTTGCAAATTGTTTCTTGACATTCCAGCAAGCTCCCTATATTTGTCCAATTCTAAATTCCGTTGTAAAAATCGCCGATGAGTAGTTAACGTTGCTCGATTCCCGACGAGTATCGAGTATCGAATTGCGTTTTCTGCTGTAACAAAATGGCAAAATCGAATTCACATAAATCTTTGGTTATCGTTGAGTCGCCAGCCAAGGCCAGGACGATAAATAAATATCTCGGCCCGGATTTTGAAGTCAAATCCTCTATGGGACACGTCCGGGATCTGCCCTCAAAAAATTTCGGCGTTGACATTGAGAATAATTTTCAGCCCACCTATGAAATCACTCCTAGCCGACAGCGCACAGTCAATACTCTTAAAACCGCCGCAAAAAAATGCAAGGATCTTTATCTGGCCACCGACCTTGACCGGGAAGGCGAGGCAATCGCATGGCACTTAGCCCAAATCCTCAACATACCCGAAGACAAAACCTACCGTGTTATCTTCAACGCAATAACCAAGGCGGCTATAAAGCAGGCCTTTGCCGAGCCAGGCAAAATCAATACGGATAAGGTCATGGCGCAACAGACCCGGCGAATCCTTGATCGGATAGTCGGCTATGAAATAAGTCCCCTGCTTTGGAAAAAGGTAGCCCGCGGCCTTTCCGCAGGCCGAGTCCAATCGGTCGCAGTCAAAATAATCGTCGAAAGAGAAAGGGAAATACGCGATTTCAAAACTCAAGAGTATTGGCTTATACCGGCTGTATTCACCACTGATTTGCACAGCGACTATAGCCGACAATGGCGCGACTTCATCAGTACAGAAACTCAAGACGACAAAGGCCCAAGCGCTGCCGAGCAAAGCAAATGGCTGCTGGAGCATAACGCCTTTAAAGCACAGCTTGACAAAATAGGCGATGAGAAATTTCACGCATCTAACAAAGAACAAGCCGAGCGGGTGTACGAAGCTCTAAAGCAGACAGAGTTTAAATTAGCCGATCTGCAGACCAAACAATCTGTTTCTCTGCCGCTGGCTCCTTTTATAACCTCTACACTGCAGCAGGCTGCCGCAAATCGCCTGGGCTTTGCTGCGAAAAAAACTATGTTTGTAGCTCAGCAACTGTACGAGGGCATCGATTTAGGCTCGATGGGTTCGCTGGGGCTTATTACCTATATGAGAACCGATAGCACCCACCTGTCAAGCGAGGCTATCACAGAGGTTCGTAACTACATCCTTAAACATATCGGTCATGATTACCTGCCGCAGCAGACGAAAATATATACATCAAAAAAGACTGCTCAGCAGGCACATGAAGCCATCCGGCCAACTGATGTTGACCTCACACCTGTTGACATAAAGCCGTTTCTTACGGACGAGCAGTTCAAACTCTATGAGCTTATCTGGCGGCGTTTCGTAGCCTGCCAGATGTCACCTGCTAAATGGGATGTAACAAATCTGTATATTGCGGCTGATACCTCAATAGGTCAGTGCTTGTACAGAACTACCGGACGAGTACTGGTCTTCGACGGCTATACGAAAATCTGGCCAATTACCTCGACCGAACAACAATTACCACAGATGCAGGTTAGTCAAAAATTAGCGGCAGTTGATATCAAGGCCGAACAGCATTTTACCAAACCGCCGGCTCGATATACCGAAGCCTCGCTGGTTAAGGCTCTGGAAAGTCAGGGCATCGGCAGACCGAGCACTTATGCGCCTATCATAAGCACTATACAGGAACGAGGCTACGTCGAGCAGAAAGACAAAAAGTTCTTCTCCACGGATCTCGGTGAGATCGTCACCGACAAACTCAACGAGTACTTCCCTAAGATAATGGACGTCAGCTTCACCCGTTATATGGAAGAACAATTAGACAAAATCGAGGAGCAGCATCTTGATTGGTTGGGTGTTCTGAAGGAGTTCTATGGTCCATTCAAGAAAAACCTGGAGACAGCAACCAAGCAAATGAAGCACGCCAAAGCTGAGGTTGTCCCCAGTGAATACAATTGCCCCCAATGCGGCCGGCAGTTACTCTACAGATTCGGCAAGAACGGCAGGTTTTTAAGCTGCTCAGCATATCCTGATTGCAAATTCGCATGTCCGTGCGATAAAAACGGGAGGATGATAGAAACGAAACAGAGTGAACATAAATGCCCGGTTTGTGGAAAACCGATGGCATATAAAAATGGCCGTTTTGGCCAATTTCTGGGTTGTACCGATTATCCAAATTGTAAGACAACTCTTAAACTGGATAAACAAGGTAATATCCTGCCAGCAAAATCACCACCCGAGCCGACCGAGATTATCTGTTATAAATGCAAAGATGGCCGATTGGTCATAAGACAAAGCAAAAAAGGTCCCTTCTTGGGCTGTAGCAGATTCCCCAAATGCAGAACAATAGTAAATATCAAGCAATTGGAGCATCTAAAACAATTGCAGTCAGCGGGACAATGGCCGCCCGAGACAGCAGAGCAGGTGGAAAATATTCTGGGTAGAACAAAGACTAAAAGAGCAGTGACGGGCCGAAAATAGCGTTGTGGCCGTGTTAAGGACGCGAGACTGTCCCAGAAGAAGATTTAGCAGAGTATTCCGTGCTCATCACGTTTAGCTTTCCATTAACAGAAAATCCAGCAAATGTAAAAAGTTGACCTGTATGTCTTCTGTGGATATACTGGCGCCGTCTCGCAGAGCTGGCAGTGTGCATCCTGCGATTTATTGTTTTTATCGTGCGCTGCATGAATCTCAGACAGTCTGTATCGGTATGCTGGGTTGGATTATATTTCGGTGACTTTGCGCTTATGGCAGTAGAAGGATTCTAAATGCCGGGGTGGACGCTTGCTTTAGTCGAGTTTGCAAGTCTTGATTGGTTCTGGGTAGCCACATTTGCAATTGTGATGATCGTTTGTGGCGTGATTTTCTACAAGCTTGGGAAACGCTCCGAGTCCGAGTTTTTTCTTGCTGGCCGAGGTTTACCCTGGTGGCTGCCGGCAACATCAATTTACGCAACCCACACAGCTACCGACACGCCAATGTGGATTACCGGCGTAATCTACAAGTATGGTCTGCGGGGTATCTGGTTTGCATTTTTTTGTGCGTGGTGTTCAGTCAGTGCGTTTGTTTCCACACGAATCTTTCGGCGTTCTTTGGCGATGAGCCAAGCTGAATGGCAGAACCTTCGGTACAGTGGGCTGGGCTCGGAACTGTTGCGAGGCTGGTTGGCCGGTTGGCAGACATTTATGAATATGTTTGTATTGGCCTGGGTCAGTGCCGCTATGGGCAAAGTAGGGACTTATTTGTTCGGCTGGCCACACAGCATTGGCTTAGTAGTCTTTACTGCAATATGTGCCATCTATGTTCTAAGTGCCGGCTACTGGGGCGTAATCATGGCAGACTTCCAGCAAGGAATCATAGCCTTCTTGGTGATCACCATTGTAAGTTGCTGGGGTATTTATGAAGCTGGCGGTCCTGTTGCCATTATCGATAAGCTCGAAGCTTTGGGCCAGAGCTGGCGATTAAATCCGTTTCACTTTGATAATGAGTTCCCGTTTGCCTGGTTTCTGACCATGTTCATAATGGCTACAGTAGGCGGAATCGGAATGGGTAATTTTATTGATTGGTATCCGGAAGCGCAGCGGATTCAGTCGGCACGGACGCTCCGCGATGCCAATTACAGCATCTGGGCAGGTGGGCTGGCCACGGTCTTTCGAAATTCGTTTTGGGCGATAGCGATTCTCGCTTTTTATGTGATGTTTCCAGGCATTACTAACCAGAAGGAATATGAAATGGGCTGGTACAGGTTGGCATTTGAGTACTTGCCGGTAGGTATGATCGGAGTGTTTTTTGCATCGATACTGGCTATCCATCTGAGCACGATATCTACGCATCTTAATCTTGGGGCATTGTATGCAACAAGAGACCTTTATCACCATTACATCAATCCTAATGCCTCGGAAAAACGACTGGTCCAAGTGGGCCGGTTTAACACGTTACTGCTTTTAGCTGGGTGCTTTATTCTTGGCCTAACTATGAGAAAGATTACTGAGTGGTTAATCTTTGCTCTGTGGCTACAGGCAGCAGGCATCTGGATACCCTCGATACTACAGGTCATCTGGTGGCGGTTCAATTCATGGGCGTACCTGAGCGCATGGGTGGCCAATCTGGTTATGAGCTGGTTAGTAGTGTGGGTGCTGCCGGCCTTGGGCGTAATCCCGAAGCTGCCGGAATATCAGCAGTTCTGGATGTTGGCTATATTCGTGGCGCTGGTATATTTGCCAATTACTTTCTTGACCAAAGCTGATGATATGGACCACCTTGTTCGTTACTATGTGATGGCTAGGCCCTGGGGATTCTGGGGGCCGGTGCGACGAGAAGCCATCAAACGTGGGCTTATTGAGCCAGGTATGGGAAACGATAAAAAGAACTGATAGGAATATTAGAATGGGTTTATTTCGACAACATTGGACACCAAATTGCGCGGACGAATGGACGGTTCACGACCTATTAGCAAGTTTATTTTCGGTAGGTTCATATATGTTTGTAGGCGTCGGAACCATGGGAGCTCTGCTGCTGCGAGTGTGGGGATTTGTTGCACTAGCGGTGGGAATTATTTGCATTCTGCTGATGTATCTTGTTATCGATCCTAAACTGCGGGCAATGTCAGAAGCATTTGCCAAACGGCAGCAACAATACCTTGAGCACATTGATAAAGCCACGCGTTGGGAGAAATGATAATGAAAATCGACCCAGAAGTCGGCGGCAAAATTATCGGTATGGTCATGGCCTATTTTGCGAGTTTCTTGGGTTTACTTTTGGCCTACTATAACTACAAGAAGCGCGGGCCTGGCGCGAGCAAAAGTCGCAGCAAAATAGATAGCGGAGAGTAGAACGATGCCTGGCAAATTTACATTCTTTTGGAGCATCTTGATACCTATGGTGATGGTAGTAGGTTCTATTATCATCACATATGCTCTATATAAGCACTTTGCGGGCAAGATACACCAAAACAGCGAAAGGCCAAAGGGTAGAGACTAAATGATTTACTTACATTTCTTGACAACCTGTATCACACTTTATATGTTATTCCAATTCAGATATTGTATGGAGACATCAGGAGCAGTCAAAATGAAGAGTCTGCGTTTTATCTATGAATTCCTCAAGTACCCAAAACAGGTAGGAACCTTTACCCAAAGCTCGAAGGTCCTGGCCAAGAAAATGGCAGAGCAAATTAACGGCAGCCCCCATGTCGTAGAGTTCGGCGCAGGAACAGGTTCTGTTACCGAAGAGATTCTAAAACGCCTTCCCGAAAATGGTCGATTAACCTGCTTTGAAATCAATCCTAAGTTTTGCAAATGCTTGGAAAAAATAAATGACTCCAGACTGAAGGTCATTAATGACGACGCCAGGAATTGCGAAAACTATGTTGATAACCTGGATTGTGTCGTTTCGGGCTTACCGCTTACATTATTTAACAAGTCGAAAAAACAAAGTATTCTTTCCATAACAAGTAAATCAAAAAGATATATCCAATTACAATATGCGCCCTTATTAGGCAAAAAAATGAAGCATTATTTCCCGGATGTAAAGTTGAAATTTGTGCCCCAGAATCTTCCTCCTGCTTTTATCTACGTCTGCAGCACTAATGGGGAATAAGCTTTGATTATGCACAAAGCAATGGCCAACAACATGTTAAACTTGGTGCTAAATACATTGAATATTTAGGATTTTCTGCATCAGGCGGGGACATAACTATGGCCAAAGTAATCACGCCATCAAAGGTCCAAAAAAGAGATGGCTCAATCGCTAAATTCGATAAAACAAAAATCAAAATTGCCGTCGAAAAGTCTGCCCTCGAAGTTTTAGGCCGAAAAGAAAAAGCCGAAACCGTAGCTCGACGTGTCACCGACATCGTAGTAAAAAAACTCTGCCTGGAATACAAAGGCAAAATCCCACACATCGAGAATATCCAGGACACTGTTGAAGCCGTTTTAATGAGCGAGGGCTATAATAACATTGCGAAAAGCTACATCCTTTATCGAGAAAATCGCAGCCAGTTGCGCTTTACCAAATCGGCGCTCGGCCTTGTAGATGACCTGAAGCTTCCTGTCAATACTATGGAAGTTTTGAGACGAAGGTATCTGTTGAAAGACGAAAACCAGAATATTATTGAAACGCCGAGCGAGCTTTTTAGACGCGTCGCAAGCCATGTAGCCAAAGCAGAAGACAATTTTAAATCCACCTTTAGAAGAGAAGATGTTGAAGAGCGGTTTTATCAGATGATGGGCAGCCTGCAGTTTATGCCGAACTCGCCGACCTTAATGAATGCAGGCACCTCATTCGGCCAGCTCTCAGCCTGCTTCGTGATTCCTGTAGAGGATTCGATAGAGGGAATATTCAAGGCTCTTGGCAATATGGCCCAGATACACCAGAGCGGTGGAGGGACAGGCTTTAGCTTCTCCAAACTAAGATCGAAATCAGACATCGTTCACTCAACTAAAGGTCAAGCCTCCGGGCCGGTATCATTTATGAGCATTTTCGACCGGGCCACCGCGGTAATCGTACAGGGTGGAAGAAGACGTGGAGCAAATATGGGCATCCTGCGGTGCGACCATCCGGACATCATTGATTTTATCGAGGCCAAGATTGAGCCGGGCCGATTCAACAATTTTAATCTGTCGGTCGGCGTGACAGATAAATTCATGCGAGCCGTTAAAGAAAACAAAGACTTCGCCTTGATAAATCCGCGAACCGGTAAAGCCGTCAAAAAGGTCAAGGCCAGAGCCTTATTGGATCTGATAGCCAACGCAGCCTGGCGGACCGGTGACCCGGGACTCGTATTTTTAGATGAAATAAACAGACACAATCCCACGCCCAAAATCGGACAAATCGAGGCCACAAATCCCTGTGGAGAGCTGCCGCTGCTGCCATACGAAAGCTGCAATTTAGCTTCTATAAATCTGGCCAAATTTGTAAAACAGAACTCACAGGTAGATTGGAAAAAACTCGCAGAGACAATACGATGGTCGATTCGGTTTTTAGACAATGTAGTTGAAGTGAACAATTACCCCCTGGAGCAGATAAAACAGATAACATTAGCAAACAGAAAAATCGGGCTCGGTGTGATGGGATTTGCCGATATGCTGATTATGCTGGGAATTCCATATAATTCTCCGCAAGCGATTGATTTCGCCGGTAAGCTCATGCGCTTTATCCATAAAGAATCCTTAAATGCCTCAGCAGCCTTAGCTAAAGAAAGAGGAGTTTTCCCCAACTTCGCTAAATCCGTTTATGTCAAGGATAATATCCGACTGCGTAATGCGACGGTAAATACAATAGCACCGACGGGCACTATAAGCATCATAGCCGGATGCTCAAGCGGTATTGAGCCTCTCTTTGCTGTAAGTTTTGTGCGAAACGTGCTGTCGGGCACAAGACTTTTCGAGACCAATCCATTGTTTGAGTCTTTTGCCAGAAGCAGACAAATTAATAATAGAGAAATTCTGGCCGAGATTGCCAAGCGGGGCTCCTTGCAGAATATAAAACAAATTCCAAAGGATATAAAGAGGGTCTTTGTCACTGCGTTTGATGTTAGGCCGCGAGAGCACGTCCTTATCCAGTCTGCTTTTCAGAAACACACCGATAACGCCGTTTCCAAGACTATAAATCTGCCCAGTGACGCCACTGTAGAGGATATAAAAAACATATATTTGATGGCACACAAGCTGAAATGCAAAGGGATTACTGTGTACAGGTATGGTTCTAAGACGGAGCAGGTGCTATCTTTTAGTCATAGCGCGGGTGTGTCTGGCGAACTTGTTACTGCGTCGGCAGAGTATTCAGGTGGCTGCGTGACCGGCACTTGCGTATTTTAGAAAAATCCCACAATAAATTGCGGGCTTCACAAACTTAATTTATCGCGGAATTTCAAATGAGTACATTGCGAATCGTCTCCGATAGTGGCAAACCATTCGGCGGACGAATAGAAGCCGGCCGATTATTGGCAGAACAGTTACAGGAATATCGCGGTCAAAAAGCGGTGGTGCTGGGTATTCCTCGCGGCGGAGTAATTATAGCTCAGCAGATCGCCAACGAGCTTGAAGCCGATTTGGATATTGTGCTCTCGCACAAGTTAGGAGCGCCGGGAAATCCTGAATTGGCTATCGGAGCCATCTGTGAAGATGGAAAGCTCTTTATCGACGAGAGAACAAGTTCTTACGTCGGAGCTGATAAGAACTATATCAGGCAGGAGAAGGCACAGCAGCTCAAGGAAATCGCTCGCAGAGTCGCGTTATATCGCAAGGTGCTTGCGAAGCTTTCTTTGAAAGAAAGAATAGTAATTGTCACCGATGACGGTGTAGCCACCGGCGCCACAATGCAGGCGGCGCTGTGGGCCGTTCGGCAGGAAAAGCCGCAAAAGATAATAGCTGCTCTACCGGTTGGGCCGCAGGATTCATTAGAAAGACTATCGGAAGATGCGGATGAAACAATATGTCTGCAAGCACCACCGTATTTCGCCGCGCTTAGCCAATTCTATTCGCTATTTACGCAGGTAGAGGACGGAGAACTGCTACATATCCTTGCCGCCGAAAGTAAAAGAAGAAGTAAAGAATAAAACCACGCCAGGATGCTGGGATGATGACCCATATAGCAGTAGTGCTTTTCTTGGAGTGACGAAATGAGTGTATATATCCAAAATATAGAATGCCAGGTACCTCACACTTCTTATTCACAAGCTTTCCTGATGGAGAAGCTGAAACAAAGGCTTAAAGGCTCAAAAAGAACGAATCGCCTCATCGACCGCATCTATAAAGAAAGCGGTATCGACAAACGCCACAGCGTTATTACCGACTTGGATGCTTTCTATAGTAACTCACACAAAGACACGCACACTACTCCAACAACCAAGTGTCGAAATGATCTGTTTGTTAAAGCGGGTAGGCGGATGTTCGTAGAGCTAGGGCAAAGGGCAATCGATGGCTGTGACAATGTATCATATCGTGAAATTACCCATCTTATCGTGGTCTCCTGTACCGGCTTTTTCAATCCTGGGCCGGATTACGAAATCATTAATGCTCTTGGTTTGAATAAGACCGTTCAGCGATATAACATTGGATTTATGGGCTGCTATGGCGCTTTCCCGGCATTGCGTTTGGCCTACGCTATTTGTCAGGCTGACCCAAACGCCGCTGTTCTAATCGTAGCGGTCGAACTTTGCACCCTACATGCGCAACTTAAGGAAGACTTGGATTCAATTCTAGGCACTGCCATTTTCGCTGATGGCGGAGCGGCTGTTGTCGTCAGCACAAAAGCTCCCCTTCCCAGACAAAAAGTCTTTCAGATGGAGCATTTTGAATCCACCATAATTGCCGATAGCGAAGCTGATATGGCATGGACAATCGGTGACACCGGATTCGAGATGGTGTTATCGCAATATGTGCCCAAAATCATCGAATCAAATATTGGTGAAATTATAACGCCGATCTTGAATCATCAAGGTATGACTATAACTGATATTGACCATTGGGCGGTTCATCCCGGCGGAAAGGCCATCCTGGATAAAATTGAGTCGGCACTGGAACTCGGCGATCGGCTTGAAGCATCACGTTCTGTGTTACGACAATATGGCAATATGAGCAGTGTAACCATTCTGTTCGTGCTGAAAGAGATTCTGCGCCAGCGTAGCAGCCGCCTTAATGAATCGGTTGTGTCCATGGCATTTGGGCCAGGCCTAACGGTTGAGGTGGGATTTCTGAAGAAGCAAACAACAAAGATTATTCATGAAAAAAGAATCGAGCTGAGCACAACGAATCAAGCTTACGCACACGATAAGAAGCTGACTTGTACGCCATAGGCGTATAGAAATTTAAGCGAGAAAAATGCCAGGTTGATGCTGACGGATATACTGGAAAAAAACAGTTTTGGAAATAGCAAATGAGAAAACGTTTCGCCCTAAGAATGCACGATTACATTCACTACCCGAAAGGTAAGCTCATATACAACGAGAAGGTTTTTACGGAAATTGCTCCAAAATATGATTTTCTAACACGCGCCCTTTCGTTTGGAGCCGATGATGCCTGGAAGGATGAGCTTGTAGATAAGTTACCCGACATAAACCGTCCCCGCTGCCTGGACCTTGCCTGCGGCACAGGGGACATTACATTTCGTTTAGCAAATAAATATCCCACCGGATTAGTTGTGGGATTAGACCTGACCGAAGATATGTTAGCTCGGGCTCAACTTCGCAACCTCTACAGTAATATTCAGTTCGTCGCTAATGATATGTGCCGGACCGGATTTGACGACAACAGCTTTGACATTGTTACAGGTGGATACGCATTAAGAAATGCACCGGATATTAAAAAAGCGTTGACGGAAATTTGGCGAGTGATGAAGTTTGGGGGAACCGGAGCTTTCCTGGATTTTTCCAAGCCAGCTAATGCCGCTTTTGCGAAGCTCGAAAACGCCTTGTTAAAAATATGGGGCGGTTTTTGGGGCTTAGCTCTGCATGGCAACACAGAGGTTTACACCTACATCGCAGAAAGCCTAAAGCAGTTTCCTGATTGCGAGCAGTTAAAGCAATACTTAAAGGAGAACGGTTTTGGAAACATCAGGTCAAAAAAGCATTTCTACGGTATCATAGAAATAATCATCTTTGAAAAAAGCCAGAACTAAGCGTTTCACAACCCCGCAGTAAACTACGGGATTACAATCCCTGTTTTACCGGGGGCTTCATAATTTTTTTATTTTTTTGTCGTAAAAATATTCCCGCCATCACTATATAGTGAGAGCACGAGTTCTGAAAGAATTTTTGAGGTATTAAAATGTCTGAAACGGATAAATCCACCCAAAATATGGCGGACAAGTACTATGTAGAACGTTGTTTGGATGGCCATCCGGACAATTTTCGCTATCTTGTTCGCCGCTACCAGGCGGTTCTGCTGGCTCATTTAGCAGGGAAATTGGGCAGTAAAGACAAAGCTGAAGAGGCTGCACAAGAAAGTTTTGTGCGTGCCTATTTCAAGATGGACAAACTGCAAAAGCCCGACTTGTTCTATTCCTGGCTGCTTGGTATCGCCGATAACATAGCAAAAGAGCACCAAAGAAATGAACAAATCAGACGACAGCGAGAGGCGGTACGATCGTTCTCTCAAGAGGTACCTCCACCGGAGCTCTCACAGGATTTCGCTCTCGAAGCGGCGATTGCCGAATTGGCCGAGCCGTATCGAAAGATAATTCTACTTCGATATTACGGCCAGCACTCCTGCAATAAGATTGCTCAACAGCTTGATATGCCTCTCGGAACGGTTACCAAAACTTTGTCACGAGCCTACGC
>CAZVUF010000064.1:0-12008 GCA_964629355.1 uncultured Pirellulales bacterium
TAACGGCAAAGGCTATGCTGTGGAAGTCAGTACCTCTGTAAAGCAAAAACTTCGGAAAAAATGGCAGAAAAAGATGGCCAATTCGCATTTGTACTTTATTGGTGCTTTGTGAAAAACCTTAAAGAAAAAATAGCAAAAACCAGACAAAAAGGTTTCGTTATGATACTTGTAATAATCGCGATAGCCTTGATTGGAGTTGTGATGTTTGGCCTAACCGAAGATGCCAACACCATGATATTCCAATCGGATATTGCTTATCTTGAAGCTGTTGAGCGGAACCTGGTAACAAGTGGATTGGCCTGGGCAAAGGAAAATGTCAAAGATGAAACAAAGGAAATATTCAACAAAACTATAAAATTGGCTATTACCGATATGAACATTCGGAATGCGACTCTAAGCATTGTTATTGGCACTGCAGAAAATGAAGAGATAGGACTCGAAGTAAGCACATCGTGTAGTCGCGGCAGGCGAACCCTTAAACACCATGATAAATACAAAATCAGTATTTCCCATAAAAGCCAGTCCGGGACGACGCAACTTTAATATTAAAGGTTTCTGAAAAATCATGTCATCACCGTTTGTTGACTAATAACGAATTTTTGGGATTCTTCTAACGAGCCTCGTCATTTGTTTTTGCCTTTTTTCAATATTACAAAATTCAATTCCGCGTTTTTGGCCAGAGTCGCCTTTGATGAGGGTAAATAACCACAGTCTAAGAGAATACAATCCATAGCGGTATCGGCACGCATTTTTTCACGGGTTTTGATAGGTGGGAGCATGTTAGAATTAGTGACAATGTTGCTCACTATGACCGATCGAGCATATTGGGCATACAACTTGGATTCCCATTTTAGAAATAGAACGTTTTTTGCAGCGGTTGGTCACAGAACACTATTCATGTGTACTAATCGCTATTTTCTTTATTCGCTTAGCGTTGTGTGTGTTGCATCTCTTGATGTGCAGATATAGCGTTTGCCAACGCAATTGCAACCCAGACCCCGCTGGCTATAGCGAATAGGATCCCAATTACAACGATAGCTAAGATAAACACGTCCATCTTTTATTACCTATGTCTAATTCCTTCTATCCAATGTCCTAGTATATATGCCAGCAGCGCTGCGCCAAGAGCCGCCAATATTGCAGGCACCTCAGTTGGCCAAGAGGCAAACTGAAATGTTATAGCAGCGAGTGTTCCGATACCCATTGAAAGGATTCCGGCAAGGGGGCGAGGATGCTTCAGCCATAAACCGATTATAAGCGCAGGAAGAATTGCCGGAGCCCAAATAGTATAACAAATAAGCAGGCCGCTGATAATTCCTGGAACAGCAACTGCTCCGGCAGCAGCGATTATAGCTATAATAATGGTTGCACAGCGCCCGATGTTAAGAGCTGATTTGTCCGGCAAAGTAATAAAAGGTTTGACAATATCTTCGGTGAAAGCTACAGCCCCAGCGTTTAAGAGTGAGTCGAGGCTCGACATGACTATTGATATCAAGACCACTAATAGAAGTGCATAACCTTCAGCAGGCATAGTTGATTTGACTAAATTCAGAAGCACGTAGTCCTCACCCGGATTCTCTTTAATTATGCTTCGAGCAACAATTCCGAGAGAAATCATGACCATGAACCAAACCACGCTGAACAGACCCGCTAATATGAAGCCGTCTCGTGAAATACGTGTCGTTCTGGAGGCCAAGGCCCGGTTAGCATAGGGAGGTATGAGCGTTTCTCCAAGAAGAAATGCGGCCATCAAGCCTATTATCTCAATGGGTGGCGTCGAAGAAAGCCCACTTCTGGTTGCAATTAAAGCCTGCTCAGCAAATGTTGCAGCTCCGCCCTTGAGATATGAGCCGAGGACCCATAGCAACGTGGCAGGCAATAATATGGCGAAGGCAGTGAATTGAAAGGCATCGGTTATTACGCTTGCCCGTAGTCCACCGAACGTTGTGTATAAAGCCGTTACGCCTACAACTATGATTACGGAGGACCAATGTGGAAGCCGAAATGTGTCGTGCAGAACATCGCCACCGGCCTTGGCCATAACCGCAGAGAAACCGGCACACAAACCTACAGAAATAATACCGGCAAGAATCTGACATTTCCGGTCATATTTCTGGCCTATTGCGTCACCCAATGTACAGCAGCCGCTCAGGCTTCTTAACCGAGGGGCGATGAACAATCCAACCAAAATATTCTGTACGGCATACGCAAGACCCATGCCCCAAAAGAGAAAACCGCTTACAAAACCCTTGCCTACAAACCCAATTGAAAAGCCTGGTCCCACGTATGTGGCAGCAAGACTGCCGAATACCAAAGCAAGTGGAAGAGCCCGTCTGGCTAAAGAAAATTCTGAAAACTGCCGAGCTGCTCGTGCCCGCACGGCAACAAATGTAAGCACCCCTACATAGGCTGCGATAACAACCACGGATGAGACCATACGCACTGTTTTAATTCTATTGTAGTAACTTTTTAAATGGTGAACTCAATTACCAATTACCATTCACCAATTACTGTCACTGAAACATTTCCTCTTCCAACTCGTTAATTATGGCGTTAAGTTCAGACTCAGTGCGGATCCATCCAAATCGCGAATCGACGAGGAATGTACAGTACCACTGAATCAGATTCTTCGCAAGATCCTTGTCCGGGCAGTAAATCCCGAACGATATTTCTCCTGCGTGCGCTTTGGCTATTTCCGGTTCTGGCTTATGTGGGAAGGCGAGAAGAACTGCTGTTTTGGATAACAGGAACTCCAAGTCAGAGACTTCACTGTTGTAAATCCGAAGTTTGCCAGATTTGATTGCCTCAGGATATTTGTGAAAAAGATATTGGGCAGCTCTGGCAAAATCAGGGATGCTTAAGTTCAGTGCTCGGTGTACTATTACATCGGGGTACTCTTCTATGATTCGGTACAAAAGGCTTAGATAATCCTCTATAGGTTTCCTTTCTCCTTCGAATAGCATACATGTCCAAAGCTCACTGTAGCCTGTCGTATCAAGCTGGTCCTGGAGCATTTTCTCCGCAACCTCGTAGGTTTCCCTCCTGCTGCCTAATACTTTCAGCCGACGTTCGGCCAGACCTCTGGCCCAAGCGGGCATATCTTTGGGCAGCGACTCTGGTGGACAAACACCGAGTCGCGTTAAGAGTCTCAGAAACTGTTTCTCTGCAGAACCGTAGAACCTCCTGCCAACAACGCTGCCGACGTTACCCTTACATTCCATACCAAATTGTTTATGGTAACCAAAGGACAAGCGATGCACATCGTAGCCCTTCATTATCAAAATCCTTTCCAACTCTCCAATCAGCCAAACGGCTTGCTTGTCAGGTGCTTTGTCAATCGACAAATGTGCGTTTGGACAGAGCACAATCGGCCTTTCACCTATAAGGTTTGATAGAGATGTGAATTCTCTTACAGCTTCTTGCAATTCCTGTATGTTATCGTATAGCTCGATACAAACAAATACCAATAGCACATTCGTAAAAACCATCTTGGATTGCGGCGGTTCTATTGCTGCAGGATCTGTCCTCGTGGATGGTTTCTTGTCTTCAAAATAGCAGGACGAACATTGATAGCAGTCCAAAATCATATCGATTTCTTAGTCCTGTCTTCTGTTTTAGTCACCGGCTTTGTACGAGTTCCGCGGTTGCTTCGTGAAGGCGCTTTTACCTTCTTTATTCGAGTTTCGATCTTGGCATTGATACGCGATATAAATCGGTCTAAATTTGGGGTCACAGCTTTATCGGCAAATCCAGCACCATTAAGAATCTGCACGATCTCTGTAGCACCCCAGAACTCCGGAGAAGTAGTTATCCTTTTTGCTTCCTCTCGCGTAAGTGATTTCAGAAAAACCGGTATATTGCCGTATTGCAGGGCCTCAGCGTAGTCATCCAGCAATTCTTCAATTCTTCGGTTTATGTCGGACATTGCTTCTTGCTCCTTTGGATAACGAATAATTTAGTCTTTTGCAGAGTAATCATGCATTAACTTCTTAAGCTTCAATATAGTTCGAAATTTAAGCATTTTAACTGCATCAACCGTTTTATTGAGTTCATTGGCGATCGCTCTATTAGACGTACCTGCCATCCAGAGTTCGATGCATTTTTGCTCCCGGCTCTTGAGTTTATTTAACATACGGTGAACGGTTTCTTGAAGCTCCTTTTCAGACATTATTTCAAGGATACCCAATTCAGGTGCCATCAGCCTCGCCAAGACTTTTTGAGATAAGTTCAGATGCCGGTTTCTTTCTCTGTATATTTTCCTCAGATGGGTCCGCATATAGAATAGATACACATTTCTTAGCAGCTGTTTTTCAGTATTGACGTCACGTACATGAGTTGGGTCTTCCCATATATCTGCGTAAACATCTTCCAATACGTCCTCACACTCCACCTCGTTACCGAGGTAGCGGTACAAGCATCTGATGAAGGGCTCAAATGTGGCTCGCACAAAACGTTCCATAGCTCGGCGGCGCCGTTCAGAGTTCGGGTCTGTCACACCTTTTAGGGCATTTCGCAGCCGCCGGTTCATAGTAAGCCTCTTACTGACGTGTTTATCCTACGTCCTCGCTTAAAAGCAACAACTTGGCCATTAATATCCGGAATTATACGTCTAAATTGCGTGCTCTTCAATAGCCAGTTGTCAGCAGTCCACCACGGCGGACTAAAAGCCATATATAGGTCTTAACTCATTCTCGGTTGGCAGGTGGTTATAGTACTCGCCGCGTGTGCCCACGTAGCCTACTCCTTGCTTTCTGAGTCTTACCTGGCTGACAGAGCCATTACTATTAGTGATATTGACAGCGACGTAATCCGTCTGCTCACGTAGGTAAGCTCTTTCGGCCCGGTCCTTTTTCCTTTCGCTTTCGTTGCCCAGCATATAGCCGGCGGCACCGCCGACTGCTGCTCCAATTAAGGTTGACTCCGTATTGCGACCTGCAATTTGGCCGATGCCGGCACCAGCCAGAGAACCAAGAGCAGCACCGGACTGAGCGTCGCTTTGGCAGCCGACAATAAATATCAGCACCAAGCCAATCAGCACAATTATTAAAGTTGTCACTATGTCCTTAACCATTTTATTCTTCCTTGATATTCGACAAACACTTTATTAGATTCTTTACTCTATTTATTCCCAACAGGCTTCTTTGGGCTCAAGGTTACAACCGAGCCAGGCCGAAGCCATTACGGCGTAGTCGGCAAAGTCGACTTTACAATTACCATTAACATCACCAGGCATTCTGGATGTGCAGTTTGCTGTTTCGGGGCCTTCCAGTAATACGGCATATATATTCCAGCTCCCGCTGCGGTTGTCCTGCCAGACTACAGTGTTTAAACTTATGGCGGGGTTGGTCTGGTCGGCAGGATTATTGGTGATTTGAAATTCCTGTTTCGTAGTAAGGTTATAACCGAATATGTCCCAGTTATTGTTTCGGTAGTCCTGCCAGACAACTATGTTTCCATCTATATCCGGATTTATCTGCGACGAATTGTTTATGGCAATGGTAAACTCAACAGGATTGCCAGGTACTGATATGTCAGCGGCGTAAATATCCCAATTGCCGGAGAAGTTATCCTGCCAAACCACTGTGTTGCCGGAAATCGCCGGATTTTGCTGATCCTGTTCGATGAACGAGACAGGAAATTCTGACGGTTTATTTCTGCGCCAGATATCGGCGGCAAAAATGTCCCAGTCACCAAAGAAGTTGTCCTGCCATATAACAGTTGTTCTATATATGGCAGGGCTCTGCTGGTCAAGCTCAAAGGCAGCGATTGGAAACTCTGCTGGATAATTGGGGTCGGTGATGTCAGCACCGTAAATATCGATCCGCTCAGGCGAATCTACGCTGTTATCCTGCCAGACAACTATATTGCCGGAAATTGCTGGGTGCTGCTCATCATTATTAGGAATATCGGAGACCACAAACAAATAGGGATTAGTTCGATCGCTAATATCTACCGCCCGGATATCCCAATCCGCGAAGCCTTGCCATAAAACATAGTCCTGCCAGACAATTGTTTTTTCGTAAATTGCAGGATTCATCTGGTCATTAGAATCACCAATGATGAAAAGCAACGGGTCAGCGAAGTTGTTTATATCCGCAACGTAGATGTCATAGTCACCATTTTCAACTGTAACAAATTGCTGCCAAACTATAATGTTACCATAGATATCAGGTGCCTCCTGGTTTTCGGTTGTTGGCCAGACGGCAAATTCCAGCCAGTTTTCAGCCTGGGCAAAGGGTGTTATAAGGCTTAAAAAACATGTAACTACCGAAGATGTTATTAAAGGCTCCTTTTTCATTTTTCTAATCTCACGCAAAATACCTATTGCACAGTATTTTCGGTTTCTGTATTCGTTCTGATTTTTGCCAGCAGTTCAAGCAGTATTGTGGCACTGGCTGCATTTTCCAGATCTAGGCTGGCCTGCTGTAGTGGCTCGACGGCCTTATCAATTTCACCGATGCCGAGCAATTGATATCCCAAAAGTAGTTGCAGGTCTGCATCGAAACTGAAAGTTTCAGCTTTTTGCTTCAGACGCTCAATTTGCTCGAAGAGAATATCGTCGTCTGAGTATAGGCCGCGAGGATAAAAGACCCCTTCCTTTTCAGGGGAAACCTTTGCTAAAGCTGCTCTGAGGACCTCGGCTGCTTCTGTGTATTGCTCATTGGCGAAAAACGCCTGTGAGTGTGCAAAAGGAAGTATTATATCATCGGTCGCAATCTCGCTTGCTTCAGAGAATTTCTCGATGGCTATTTCGTAATCGCCGGCTTCGAAAGCTTTGACTGCTTTATCGAATTGAACATCGGCTGCGGTTTCCGGAGCAGGTTCTTTAGCAGCTTGTTGGGCAAGCTTTTCACGAACGTCTGCGAAGGTATTGTGATCAACTGGCTTAATTGCATCTGCTACCGGGTTATATTCAGTTGAGACCGCACCATCGCTGTAGTAGTAGTTGTAGGTGTAATAGTTGTACGTGTCGCCTGTTACCTCACGCGCAACAGGATAGTAACCATACCACCAGTATGGATGACAACCATACCAGTAATATCGCATGTACCTGTATTCTACCGGCCAGTACCCGCCTAAACTGACGAAGATATACCTGCGGAGATAGTATGGATAAACATAACCGAACGTAAAGTATGGGCCATGGTTATAGTACACAGCGAAACGATACTTAGGCCAGATAATTCTATGGCATAGCTGATTATGGTAGTTCCAGTAAACATGTTCATGGCGGTGGATATTTCTTATTATTGGGGGATGCTCACGGCGTACTTTAGGTGAGGACCTTATGTCAGTTTTATTTACCACGTTGTCATTCGGAATGTTTGTTTGATTTTCTATATCAGCTTTTCTTGGTCTTGAGCTCAGCCGTAAACTATCGACAACTCTTAGGTTTATGCTTTTGTGTGTCCGCTCAGTTTCAACTCTGTTTCCCGCAGGTTTTTTGCCTATCGCTCTTAATGTTTCAAAGACTCCGCTGCTATTACGATGTCTGGTTTGGCTTTCTGTTCTCTGAAGTTCTATGGAGGATGAGATGGATGGTTGACGGCTCACAATTGAATTAGAGGGTCTTTGCTTCGTAATAGAGCTATCAATACGTGATGTTCTTATCGAGTTTATCTGGCTACGGCTTGGCATTTCGCCAAGACGAGTGCGGTTAGTTAAGCTGATGTCTTTACTTTGGTCTGATGGCTGCGATTTAAACACACGCAGTGACGAAGGCTGCTGCCTACTGATTATGCTGCCGATGCGTGACGTCTTACTTGAGCTTATCTGGCTATGGCTTGGCGCTCCCGGCTCCGGTTCGGCGCTCCGCCGAGGCGAGTCGCCAAGACGAGTGAGGCTATCTGTGCTTGTAGCGGGTGATTTTAATATAGTGGAAATCGAAGGCCTCGTTGTAATGATTTGGCTGCTAATGCGTGATGTTTTGTTTGAATTTCTATTGTTGTCAGGGCTTACAATGTTCCGTTTTACTACAGAGGAACTTACTCCCGTTGGCATTTTAATTTTTGAGGGCGCGCGAACGCTAATAGAGCTCTGCAATTGCAGGATGGATCTTCTGCCGAGTGTTGCTCCATTAGTTTGTCGGCTGGACACAATCCTACCAGGCTGACTAATATTGGATTTAGTTACTCTGCCAAGACTGCTTAGGCCTTTATTCCTTGAGATGCCTGAAATGATTTGAGGATTGCTGGAACGCGTTATCGGAGCAATCCTGGTGGGTGCTTTAGCAGCGTTTAAAGGCCGTTGGACATTAATGGTGGTTGAGGTGTTTGTTACCTGTTGGCCTTTTATACTTCTTTTATTGGTCGATTTACTGCGTTGTTGTTTTGCTAAGATAGGTACGGCGAGCAGCGTTATACTTAAAGCCAACAGAGTAAGGATAATCTTAAAATCGTTTTTTTGTCTTCCAGTTAACATGATACGATTCCTTTCTTTTGTAATTCTTTTACATATAGCCGGAGCTTCGGCTCGATTGACCTCGCTGAAGCCTTGCTCCACTTATTAAAGGCACCAAGTAGGAGTCCGGTAACGAAGATTTTATCTTAAAACGCTGTTTTTATGAGTTCTTAATATAGCTTACCGGCAATATTTCCAGTGGCGAAGAAGCCGGTGTCCTTGGCGGGTTGGTGGGATTAAATAAAGGCCCGATTACCCAATGCTACGCCACCGGCAGCGTATCAGGTGGGAACCGGAGTGGAGACCTTGTCATTCCCTATTGGCTCCATTTAACGCAATGTGCTGGAAGAGTATTTGAGGGTGTTTTTTAACTGTCAGGTATGCTGGGCAAATAAAAAGGCTGCGGTGGAGCGTTACCGCAGCCTTTTGTGTTGATGATTAGATAGAGCGTTTATCTTTTACGTTTACGTAGAAATGCCAATCCACCAAGGCCCAGTAGACATACCGTAGTCGGCTCTGGAACCTGAATAATAAAGTCCTGTTTTCCACAGTTGACAACGGCTCGAAGGTCTGCTTTCGGACCGCAGCCGGTTAAAGCATGTAACCAGCTATTGGCAACAGCGGTGTCAACATTCTGTGCGTAGAAACCATGGGAGCCCGATGAACCGTCAGCCGTGACATCCCAGCTCAGCGGAGATGCCGGCAGGTCCTCATATACAATCTCCCAGATGGCTGCAGCAAAGGCCTCGGCTTTACTCTTCTCCTCGCTTGAATATGGTCCACCATCTGCCCAGGCTGGGTTATAGAATCTGCCCCAGAGCTCAGCGAGATAATTGGCTTTCTCGAGGCCAATGAGGTCGCCCATAAAACTGTTGTTCACCTCTTCCAGCTTCATCACATCGTATTTCAGCGTTGTCTCCGGGGCCCATTGGTGTAATTCAATACAGAAACCGCCGATCAAGCCGTTTGGCCAAAGATTTCCCTGTCCTGTACCGGCTGTTTTATCGAGCATATAGACGCCCCCATAAACACTTGTTCCACTGAGTCCGCCGCCCCAGACATCAATTGTGTCACTCGCACCGAAGCCGCTATGTACTATGTCCATGGTGCCGACAGGAACTGCTTCTGCCAGACACGGCAGAATCAGAATTATGGCTGCCCAAAGAATTGTTGCTCTCTTTACTAACATCGTTTTTCTCCTCCAAATATTTTCTATTAATCTTTTCTCCGATGGACGCACCGGTATTTTTGCAGTCTCCAATTCGTTAAAACCGGATAATTTGCTTGTTTACACTTGTAATAGAGTACCAATCCGCAAGGACCAAACAGACTAAACTTACAGCAGCCGGTTCCGGTATAGATTTTGTACAGAGATTAGTTAACTGCATCCTGCGCAAACCGGAATCGGCAAATTTTAAGGTCGTGGCAAGCGAGTCAATGTAAGTGATTTCTTTGTTGTCCGATTGCCGACAGCCCAAGATTTGGGTGAGAAAGTTTAATTCGTCGCTATCCTTGTTAAATGCAGCGTAAGCGTGGGATGTCACTATGCTTGTGTTCCGGTTAAATAACATAGCAGTAAAAGGGGCTTCATTGAAATAACTCAAAAACCGGCTCTTTGCACAATCGGGGACATTACAGATAAGAGAATTTGTTTTGGTAAAGCCGATGACATTAGCTGCTATAATGTTGAGATCAAGTTTATCCCAGTTATGTATATTATTTAAATAGATTACGGGGCTGGCAGGATCACTACTGCAGGTTAGTTGATTAATGCCGAAGCAAACATAGTGAGCATCGGCATTACCGACCAGCGCAGATATTGCTATAAGGAATATGGCTAATCTCAGTCTGTGTTGATTGCCCATTTAACCCCCCAAACCTCACATTTATATAGAGTTAATCCGACAGTCGAGTCTATACAAATAGTTAAAGAAACGGATTAATCTGTATATTTAATGGGTGAAATCTGGAACACCCCCATTCCGATTTCAATCGTTTCTTAAACGATAGTGTATTTAATATATCGTATTGGCTCAAAAAAGTCAAGGCAATTTGGCTGGGACAACCAACGACAGGCAAAATTTTTTTATAATGTCTCTTGGTACGCTTCCAATAGAATAATTATCGGATCTAAACGAAGATCGATTACGCAGGAAAGAAGAATCGCTGTTTCTGGATGCGGGGGCCTTTATCAGGTTAGGTTTAGGTTGGCAGCAGGCATAACTCGTTGGAATGTGCATCACGTAATACAATCGGGATACGAAATATGAGATATGATTCGCGAATAGATTAAGGGGCGAGGAAGAAGTCACTCTCACAGGAAGGCAATTCGCAGCCATGATATATATCGGTGTCACGCAGTGTGAAAATGTCATCTTCCAAGAGGTTGGTAAAGCGTGTTTTGATAAATTCGACCCTGCCATCGCCAAACATAACGTTCTGCCCTCGCCGCCTGTGGTTTTTGCTGTTGAGAGTCAGCAGATCCTTATTCAAACGCAGTCTGAATGACTCTGAAAAGTCACGTGGCAATTCTTCAAATAGAGGACTTAAGTCCGCCATTAAGACTTTTCGGCAGACTAATTTTCCGCTTGCAGAATTGCTGCAGCTTATTTTAAAGCTATAGGTCATATATTCTCTGCTGGGGAAATCATTATAACTTTGGACTTGTAAAGTATCGAATTGGAGTGTTTTAGCTTTAGGTGTTGCGGGACAAACAAAATCAGCCGGCTTATCGTAACCAAGTTTCACTAAGAGCCATATTGGCCGGGTATTGGAATGATTTTCTTTGCCTTGATAACCTACTTTCCACCATGGTTCACCTGCGGCGGATGCAAGAGTTGGCAGTTTGCCGTCATAATCGGAGCTGTAGTTGTTAAGCGCATGCCATATCTGCTGTAACTGCATCTGGCATTGCTGTTGCCAGGATTTTTGACGAGCATAGCTTGTTATGACACTGCTGTACGCGCTTACAAAGACGGCTCCGACAATTAAAAATACTGCGGCAATGGCCATCCTTTTACCCCAAAACCAGCTTTTGAAGGCAACCTTCCGAGTTTTTTCAGCCGCAATAAGTTGCTCAAGACGTTGCTGGCTTGAATTCGCGAGGTTACTAAGTCGCCCGACTGTGCGCTCTACTAAATCGTCCGGACAAGACTCAGGCTCTAAGCTCTCAAGGGGTAAGAAAGTGGATTTTAGCTTTGCATAAAGTTCAGCCGCTTCTTTATTAGAGGAAATGAGCAATTCAACTTCAGCGGTTTCCTCCGGTGATGCCAGACCTATGCAATAATCGAACAACAGTTGTTTTTGCTGGTTGCTTAACGACCTCATTCGGTTTTTCTACTCCCAGTTGTCGCTTTCCAGTCTTTTGCAAAGCGAGCAACTGCTGTGTGTAATCTGCTTTTGACAGTACCAATAGGTATACTTAATATCTGGGCCATTTGTTTATAAGAAAATTTGTTAAAATAAGCTAAAATCAATATTTCCCGCAAATTTTCCGGCATATTTTTTATGATTTCTGCGACATGAGTAGAAATCTCACCTCTTTCCAATTCTTCGTAAGGCATTGTGTTATCAGAAGTAAGGGTGTTCAGGACGTCATCAAATGACAT
>CAZVUF010000065.1:0-11827 GCA_964629355.1 uncultured Pirellulales bacterium
TCGGCGCCGAGAATGTTGTCTGCATTACAATGCCATCCAGATTTAATAGCCCTGAGACGATAAAAGATGCGAAACAGTTAGCTGAAAACCTTGGCACCGAATTACTTACCATTCCTATTGAACCGATGCTCACCCAGTACCATAAAGAGTTAAAAACAGTTCCCGGCTGGGATGATAAGGGCATAGCTTATGAAAATTTGCAGGCCAGAATTCGCGGTATAATCCTGATGTCATTGAGCAATCAATTCGGCTCTTTGGTTTTAACGACGGGCAATAAAAGTGAAACCTCGGTCGGCTATGCAACCCTGTATGGTGACACGGCCGGCGGCTTTGCTGTAATAAAGGATGTACCCAAGACTGTTATTTACAAATTAGCTGAGCATATAAATAAAATAAAGGGGGGGGAAATAATTCCTGCTGATGTAATTACCCGCCCGCCCAGTGCCGAGCTAAAACCCAATCAAAAAGACACCGACTCGCTGCCGGATTACGATTTATTAGACACAATCCTCAAGGGCTATGTCGAAGAAGATAAATCCGTCCAGCAGCTCATTGAATCGGGCCTGCCAAAAGATGTGGTACATAGCGTTATTCGGATGGTCGATAGAAATGAATATAAAAGAAGGCTGTGTCCGCCGGGGATAAAGATTACGCCCAAGGCCTTCGGCAAAGACCGCAGGCTTCCGATCACAAACCGTTATGGCGCCTGAACCGACTCGTCTCGGCGGAGCCAAGCCGGAGCGGGACAGGAAAATCAAATTTTACATGGCACTTGTTCACACGCTTATTGTATCGTAACCGCGGTGCCGCTAACGCTGACCATGAGCATTGCACCATGACCTCCTACAGTTTCATAGTCTATGTCGATACCTACAACTGCATTCGCTCCCAATTCTGCAGCTTCCTGTTCCATTTCCTCAAGAGCGATTTGTCTGCCCTTTCGAAATGCCTTTTCGTACGCTGCCGAGCGCCCTCCAACGATGTCACGTATCCCTGCGAAAAAATCCTTGAAGATGTTGGCGCCCAGAATGGCTTCACCTGTCACTATACCATGATACTCCGTGATTTTCTTACCTTCAATAGTTGGCGTTGTTGACTGGATCATCTCAATGTCTCCTCAAATAGCTTTGCTATTGGGTGAAAACGTAACTTAGTTAGGAATCCTTACTTCGGGGATTCTTGCTTTTCACCTTTCATCTGGCTCAGAGCTGCCAATCCGCCTATTGCTCCCAGATTCATTGTCTCCAGCGCAGAGCTGGGTACGATAATCATTGAGCCTTTTTCCTTTAGTCCCTCAAAGAGCATATTCATGCCGCGAAGATGCATCGCTACCGGGTTCGACTCGTATTGCTTAGCTGCTTGAGCAAACTTCTCGGCGATTTCGGTCTCCGCTGTTCCCAGGATAATACGGGCCTGGCGTTCCCGCTCGGCCTGGGCCTGCTTGGACATGGCATCTTCCAAATCTTTGGGTATTATGATGTCGCGAATTTCCACGGATTGAACCGTTATGCCCCAGGGATTTGTCTTCTCATCCAGCATTTCCCGCAACCTTTTTCCCAGTTCGCCACGATGTGTCAACATGTCAGCCAGTTCATGCGTGCCGATGATATCCCGTAACGCAGTTTGAGCCGATAGAACAATGGCCAAATAATAGGCTTCCACTTCCAGGATTGCCTTTTTCGCGTCCCAGACCATCCAGAAACAAATCGCATCCACATTGACAGGAACCGTGTCTTTTGTCAGGGTCGATTCGGAAGCGAAATCGGTGGCGCGAATCCGCATGTCCACAATCTGGGCTATGGTATCTATCAGAGGTATTATGAAGAACATCCCGGGGCCTCTTAATCGGCTGAACTTGCCCAGACGCAGAACCAGCGCTCGCTCCCACTCCTTAGCTATCTTCAACGACAATAATGTGTAAATGCTCAGAAAGATGGTGATCAGCACAGTAGGAATGTTATAGGTAAGCCAGTAGCCTTGTATTAACCGGTTCACAAGAAATCCAAAAATTAATACAATAATAGCTGCCAACAAGGCAACCACACTAAAATGAAACACCGGGATACTTTGACTCTCTGCGTACGTCCGCGAAATCGTGCTAACTATTCCAATTTTTTTCTTCTCTGCCATTGCTAAGTCTCCTTTGCAAATGATCAACAATCTCTTTTAGTGTAATATTATATTGCTGGCCACGGGCGACCAGCTCATCGCAGATTTGTCTGACCATGCGACTTTTTTCTGTGTCCGCGATCTCCACTTCCTGATTACTGACAAATGTGCCTGTACCCTGCTGAGTGTCCAAAACACCCAAAATCTCTAATTCCGAATAGGCCTTGCGAGCAGTATTGGGATTAATCCCAAGGTGTACGGCTAATTCTCTGACCGTAGGAAGTTGTTCTCCAGGCAATAGGTGTCTGGAAGCGATTCCGTATCGTATCTGATCAACTATTTGGCGGTAGAAAGGAACACCACTCTTAAGATCCAGTTTGAATTCAATCATTTATGTTCTCCATACTACTGAAGATTGAATGAGTTATCTATTATTCTATTGTATTATAATTATAGCACACTATGCCTTTTTGTCAAGCAAAAAAAAGAATTTTTATAAACTTTTTACTAATAACGACTTAGGCTTGAAAGTTGGAAGAGTTATTCTCGTGTTGGTAGAAAATCCACTCGTAAGATAAGATTTTTGATATTTGATCTTGCGGTTATTTTGTGTTTTCGATTTCGAAACGCCACAGTGTACACAGTTTACGTGTCTGAACTTACATTAGCTACCTACCAGCCAGTGCCTCTGCTATAGCTGCAGCGAACTGAACCACTGCCACTGGTCCGGTAGAAGTTATTATAAGGCCGTCTCGCTCGACGTGGTTGCCGGTATATATAGCGCCGGCCTGCTGAAGGACAGCCCTTTCAGTAGTATAACTGGTTGCTCGGACATTGCGCAGCACACCTGCATTGGCCAGGATAGTCGGCGCAGTAGAAATCGCCGCCAGAACCTTTCCCTGGTTTGCTGCCTGCCGGGCGATATTCAGCGCATCAGGATTATTTACATATTCTTTTGCACCATCGCCGCCGATAAAAACCACCGCATTGAAATCATCAATTCTCAATTGACTCAGCAGGACCCCTGACTCGGCTATCCCTCCCATCATACCCCTTATAACTCCCAGCCTTGTGCTGGCTATAACAACCTGAACTCCTGCCGCATTAAGAACCCTCATAGTTTCAAAAAGCTCCCTGTCATTAAAGTCCTCTCCGCTGACTATCATGACAGCTCTTCTCGGCACCGCTCTAACTTGTGCAGGCGAAACATTACCGGTTGGCTGTTGACCCATCACTGTTGACGTCTGTTCCGCCGGGTAGCCGACAGCAATTATATAGAGCGCCTCTAACGTTCTCGGCAGGTTACAAATCCTGACAACATTTCTCGAATCAAAATCGCTGACTGGTATGGACGCCAGATTTAAACCTGCAGCCTGAAGCTGAATACCTTGAGCGGTTTGTCCTGCCTGCAAAAGCATAAGCCTTCTGGCAACATTGGCGGATCGGCCGGCAGGGTCCCTAATAGGGCCTGCAATAATAACATCGCAGCCGGCTGCCGCAACCGCTGCCGGATTCCTAACCGCCGTTGCCAGCGCACTTCGCACATCCCTGTCGAAGGTTTGTTCCAGGCTATGCCCATTAGGGTTGTAAACATGCACACCACTTGGTGAGACAAAAAACAGACTTATGGGATAAATCCCCTGTACTTGCGGTTCGATTTGTCCCTCCATAGGCGCGCCCTGCATCTGAGGCGTGGTTTGGGGCGCCGTCTCCAACATACCCTGGCCAGCCCAGGCCAACTGGCCAATCTGCTCAAAATTAATTGTCTGGTTGCTCAACTGACGCACAGTCCGTTGCTTTACCACCGCCTCCTCAAGACTAAGCGACCCCTTTAATTTCGGCTGCGGAAGCTGGATGATTTTAAGTGGTGCACCTCTCGACCTGCGCTGCCCCGGGCAAATAGCCACCAGGCTGGCTAAAACAATTACAACTACAGCCCATTTTGCAACCTGCCCCTCAGGGGCCTGTTGAGCGCCTGATGGCACTTCAAAAGCGGACTGCAAAATAGAAGTCTTAATTATTTTCAAACGTTTCATTTTCTTCTTTCCTCCAAAAAATTTAGAAGTGATAGCCATAATATATATTATACACTAAAACCAGATGTTTCCAGATAGAACTTTATTTTTCCTATATAAGTTTATAAACTTTAACCGGTCAGTTTAGGCGGATTTTACCTCGTGTGCCGTTTCCCGTCTCTCGGTTCACGAGAGACGAGAAACGAGGGGCAAGGAATGAAAATCTCGATGTCTTTATCGCGTCAACAAAAGATAATTATAGTCTCACTAATATTTTATTGGCCCGTACTCTTTATTCTCGCCCATATACCCATTCCACATCTGATTCGCGAAGCGGATGTGTCTGATAAAGGTCTTCATTTCCTAGCTTATCTGATTCTAACTTTTTTGCTCTGGTCTGCAATCAATCCGAACAAAAAAGTAATCTGGCGCCCCCGCGTCTTCCTGTCGAAGACAAGAGCGGGGGCCTGGTGGATACTTCTTATAGTCGTATTATACGGGATTTGTGATGAGGCCCTTCAGAGTTTTGTGCGAGGACGTAGTTGTGATATCAAAGACTTAGTCGTGGATTTGGCAGGTTCATTAACAGGTTTAATTCTGCTTTCAATATTTATTTCCCAGCCTGCTTTTCTTATTGTGACAGGTATTACTATTTTCGGCTTAACAAATATTTCACGTGTGAATATCGCTGATTTGCTTCCGGTGACAAACACGGTTTTTCATTTTTTCGCATACGCCTTATTTACTCTACTGTGGATTCAATATATACGTCATTTCCCAAAACTTGTGACCCCAAAACGAAAATGGCTTATTGTAGTATTAATTCTTCCAGCAGGTCTTCTATTAGCCGTGACATTAGGCTCATCGATTCTTGGCAGAAGCTTCCCCAGAACAGATGTAATTGTCTCTGCTGTAGGAATCGCTGCAGTCGTGGGCATAATTTTAGTAATTGCTTCTTTCCGCCACTCATATCGGCGGAGGCTCGCCGAGCCGGGGCGGGAAAGGCTACACACGGCTGAAAAACTGTCACCTTCTGACAGTTAAGATTGGTGCTGCTGTTCTCGTGGAAAGGGAGACAGGGGCTGTCTTGAAAGGTCTATAGAGGGGATCGCCTATCAGAATTAGCTGCCAGGAATTAAATGGATTTGTATAATAGTATGCCTCGACAAGGCACCTGCCGTTGAATAGCTCCTGGAAGAACGCTTTAGGCTCCGGGAACGAATGAAGGTACGGCTCAGCTACCGCGCCCAGCGTTGCGGTTATCCCGTCCTTGAGCATAGCCGGACACCATTGGCTGCTGCTCGGGTCGCGAATATCTTGGGCTTCAAAGCTGGAGATATGGAAACCGACTGCTCCATCGACAAAATCAAAAGCATCAACATAGTTTCTCAGACTGTACCAGCCGCAATAAACGGCAGTCCGGGGACATTCTTTCGGTGCAAAGAGTTTTCCCGTATTTTCTTGGCTAACGAGCAGTTGCGTTCGCAAACGTGTCAACACAGCTAAATCGCGTAAAGACCGGTCAAAATAGCCGGGTAAATCATTGGTTGCAAGACCACGTGAATCGATATAAGCGACGCCTTCTAATCCGATCTTTTCTGCAGCCAGTGCCTTATCGACCAGACCTTTTACTATTATGTAGTCCGGCCCATCCAGCCGGGAAACCATGAGCGTTCTGAAATCCCAGCCGTGCACATTATTTTTTAGCACATTTTGCTGCCATCGATATAGCTCATAGTTACTAAATAAAACAAGAGATAATTCGCTATCGACGGATGCTGCTGTTTCTTTACCGCTGATACGGTCAATTTCGAGCTGCAACTGTGTCAGCCTTTTACTTTTTTGCTCGAATTCTTTGGAACCGGTTCCGCCGGTGGTAGACCGTAATTTTTCCATCGCTTCTTTTTCCTGCTCGGCTAATTCTCTCAACTCATTTAATTTACCTTCCAGGTCTTTTAGCGGTCCCCGTGGTCCTACCTTATAAGGCACTGCGTAAGTAGTCAGCAGACATCTGATCTTTCCGGCAAATTCAAGGCTGAATAATTTTTCCCGAATCGGGCCCGCAAGCCGTTTATCATAATCGTCTCTGCTAATTGTATCTCTAAGCTCTGTTCCTAACGGCACGGTGAAAATGTTTTCGGTCGGCACTTCTCGCTCTTTGCAATAGTATCGGGCAATTCGCACAGATGCCGCGTTGTCGCCGTTCGCTATTACAAGGATTTCTTTAGGCTCTAATGCCGGTACCTTACCGCAGTGCAATAAAACCAAAAGTATAACTACTGCTCTTTGAAATGTGATATGAGGAATTGTCATTGCGCGCTGGTACTGAATCATAAACTGTTGTTTTACTCAGGTCCGTATGACCTATAGGGCAGATTAAGCGGATAGTCACGGATTGCTTCATCATAATCATCGAACCAGTTCGCATTGGGATTACACTTAAAAGCCATGAAACGGCTGCTATCAGCATCATTAGCAGCTCGATGATACTTGAAATAGATATTTTCCCCTGTTTTGCCGATAATCTCAATTTTGCCGCTCGAATGTGATATCACAAACCTAACACGTTTTGCCAAACCGGACACAAATGATTTAGCCTGCTCTACTATTCTGTAACCTTCTTCGATTGGCACGGTATAAGACCTGTTCCCCAGAGCCGGTCGACACTGAAAGATATAGTACGGCACGACACCAATAAAAGATAGCTTCGCAAGCAGCTCCGCCAGAACATCGGGCTTGTCATTGACGCCGCGTATAAGCGGGCACTGATTGGCTAAGATTGCGCCAGCTCCCTGCAGCAAACCAACCGCTTTGACCGACAGCTCTGTTAATTCCAGCGGATGGATAAAATGCGTCATCAAATATATTCGTTTTTGGTCTGTACTGTATTTGCTTATCATCTGCAGCAAATCCGGCTGTTCAATAATTCGATTTGGATTGAAAGCGGGTACCTTTGTCCCGATTCGGATTATCTGCACGTGTTCAATTTCTCTTAGCTGTCGGATTATGTTCTCGAGTTTCGATGGTTTAAGTACCAATGGGTCGCCTCCGGTTAGCAGGACGTTGGTTATCTCAGAGTGCTCTTTTATGTACTGCACAGCAGCCGGCAGGTCACGCATGTATTCCTGCTGAGGCTTAATAAAGACCCGCTTGCGAAAGCAATACCGGCATATACCATCGCAAACATTACTGACCAGCAAAAGCACAGTGGAATTGTACTTGTGCTCAAGCCCTGGTATAACCGTATAGTCCTTCTCATCAGAAGGGTCGAGCCGACCCCATTCGTGAAGCTCCTCCAATCGGGGGATTATGATTCTGTGTATCGGGTCGTCAGGATCGCTCCAGTCAATCAATGATAGATAGTAATCACTGCAACGAAACGCAAACTTCTCGATGACTTTCTTCAGCTCGGATTTTTCTTTCTCACTTAATTGCTCTAACTGTTCTATCTTCGTCAGGTACTTGAATATAGCGCCTGTCTCTATTTCCATCAGATTAACTCCTCCAATCTTACTACACCTGTGGTGTGTTACATTCTATTTGCCCTCTACTCTGGTGTATTCGGTTTTTGAGTATCTTCTCTCGTAGATGCCATCTCTCCCTAAGACTTGGCCAATCGTAGCTACCACTATTTTTACATCGGTCAAAAACGATGCTGTTTCCACATACTTAACATCTAATTCCAATTTTTCTTCGCGGGTAAGCCGCCCTCGTCCTGATATTTGCGCAAGTCCGGTAATACCGGGTTTAACGAATAGGCGTTTTTTTTGCCGCTGGTCCCATTCAGCTATCTGTGAAACATAGAGCGGCCGAGGCCCAACGATGCTCATCTCCCCTTTTAATACGTTAAATAACTGCGGAAGTTCATCAAGTGAATGTTCGCGCAGGAATCTTCCTATCTTTGTTAGTCTCGGATCATCGCCGGATTTCGGACTTGGGCCAAATGGGTCAACACCGAGCCTCATTGTACGGAACTTATAAAAGACAAAAGGCTGGCCGTTTTGTCCTGCTCTTTCCTGCTTAAACATTACCGGCCCCTTGCTGGTTAGCCTTATAGCTATGAATATAACGACAAAGACCGGCAGCAAGATTACCATCGCTGGTAATGCAATAGAAATATCAACAATGCGTTTAAAGATTTTATTCACAACCGATCGCAACTCGTGTTTTACTGTCGATATCTGGTTTGTTAAAGGTATATTTGGTTATAAAATCTACGGTTCTCTTTGCAGTCTTTTCATTGGCCCGCAGATGTAAAGGCAAATTTACCACCTCATTGCTGGCCTTTTCCGCTTCGCCGCACATCCCGACCTCATAGTCGTATGCCTCCATTGGAGTCTCTATCGGATGCAGGGGACATTCAAACCAGCTTCCAAGCTCGATGCCGGCATTTGCCGCCTCGGCAAGGGCTTTATTTTTCTCGGCAATCCTCACCGGGTACCGCACCATAACAGGCTGCATTATTGATGCGTCATATTGCCGAGCCGGCCAGCCACTCTCGGCCAGAAGCTCATCGTACAACTGTGTCATTTCTCTGCGGTGGGCAATGTTCTTTTCGATCTTTTTAAGCTGTCTTAAACCGCAGCGGGCCTGTACACAGCTTGCATCCTTAAAAAAATCGCAAGCTTGCTCAGGTCTGAATTCAGATGTGCTTGATGAACCGAGGACTGCTCCCTTTTTTGTAAGATATCTAAAAAGACTCTGCGCTAAAGCGGTCGTCCTGGGATAAACAAATAACCTATATACAACCAATTGCATCCAAAGCATAAAGACTTCTTTTCGCAAAGGCTTGCATATCTCTCCGGCACACAGTGACTCTATCTTTTCGGCAAGATTGTTATCGCTGGTTATCGCCATTCCACCTAAACCGGTTGTATAAGGCTTATTCCACTGAAATGAAAAATATGCAGCTTTACCGAACGTACCTGCCATTTTTCCCTTATACCTCGAACCAAGCGCTAAGCAACAATCTTCGATCACAGGGATATTATTGTACTCCGCTATATCCATAATTGCATCCATGTCACAGGGATAGCCGTACGTATGCTGAGCTATGATAGCTTTCGTATTAGAGGTGATTTTCTCTCTTAGCAAATTGACGTTTATATTGAAAGTGGCCGGCTCAATATCTACATAAACCGGCTTTGCACCAAGATATTTAATCGGATTCACGTCCATTACGCAGGTATATCCCGGCACAATAACTTCGTCACCTGCTCCAATATCCATCGCCTTCAATATGGCATATAAAGCAACCCGTCCTTTCCAGAACGCAAAGGCACGCTTGACGCCGATTACCTCGGCAAATTTCCGCTCATATTGTTCTATAAGTTTATCCACCGTATTCTTTCCTATCGTGACATTTGTATCTCTTCCGGCTTTTTTATGCCGTATCTTTTGAGGATTAAGAATCTAACGATTCCCCATAATGAGCCTAATCCATAACCAAAATGCAATATGACAAAGACCAATGGCGCCAAAGGCGCATGCCGCCAGCCTGTTTTCCTGCCTACATCGAAAGCTCCTGCTGATAATCCTATACCATATAAAGCTGCTTCAAAACCTAACAAAATCCAAAACGGTCTCCATAATACACCGGCTAATCCAAGCAGCAGCAAAGACAACACAAACAATAATGGCACCAACTGCCGCAAAGTTGCCGGCCTTTTGTGCTTCTGTAAGGTCCTTATTCGCCAAAAGCCATATTGAAAATACTGTCTCCAGAGTTTACGCAGCGACCCTCGCGAAAAATACTTGCTCTTTATGGATTTAGACATCCAAATCTTGCCGCCGGCTAAAATTATTCTCAGGTTAAACTCGTCATCCTGATTGCGCACTAATTCTTCATCGAAGTAACCGATCTTATCAACTATCCATCTGTGGTGTGTGCCGAACGCAAGCGTATCAACCCATCCTTCATAATCACCCAATCTAAATCGCGAATTGCCTACGCCGATAGGCGACCGCATAGCCGATGCAATCACCCTTCCTGTATAGTCACTTGCTACTGTCTCTATGTAACCACCTACAACCCATGCATCCGGGTGCTCATGCAGGCACTTGATCGATTCCCTGATAAAATCCGGAGCAACCTCTGCGTGACCGTCAACTCGAATAAATAAATCTCCCCGCGCTGCTCGCAACCCCGTGTTCATTGCGGTAGGAACAATTCGGCGTGGATTATCTAAAATCTTTATACGCTTATCCTTCCGTGATAATTCTTTTACAATCTCTCCGGTGTCGTCATCACTCATCCCATCAACGACCAGGATTTCCATCTGCTCGGAAGGCCAATCTTGATTCAGGATACTTTTTATCGACCGCTCGATGAAATCGGCCTCGTTGCGGATCGGCATAACGATACTTACAAAAGGCAAAGTTTCATTTGCCATAATCTTTTGTTACCTGCAACAGAACATTTTCCAGCCGGTTTGCCAATTTAGTCCGGTCAAACTCCCGCTCTGCTAACGCGCGGGCGTTTTTGCCCATCTCTCGGCAAAGCTGCGGTTTGGCTGCTAACTCCTCCAGAGCATCGGCTAAAGCCTGCGGGCGATGCGGGTCAAGACATCTGCCGCAGTTATTGCTCTGGATTGTCTCTCCCAGCCAGCCCGGGACATTTATCAGCACGGCCTTGCCGGCCGCCAGGGCATCAAACATTTTATTCGGCGACCACGTATTTTCCTTGGCTGCTCGAAATATAACCATGCAGGCATCACACTCGGCCACGAGCTTGGCAAGCTCCGCCTTGGGAACCGACGCATTAAAAATTACATTTGTCAGTTTATATTCCTGTGCCAACTTTTGCAGCTCAGGTTGTTTGCCTCCGTCCCCGACCAACACAAGTGCGATATTGTCTTTTCGACGATGCGCTAAGATTCGGGCAGCCTCAATAACATACTCAAGGCCGTTTGCCAGACCCATTGCTCCAAAATAAACTGCGGTGAACCGGCCATTCAGCCCGAGTCGATTGCGCCAGACCGAGCCATCCAAATCAGGCTGAAAAAGGTCCAGGTCAGAAGCGTTCGGAATCACCGTCACCCGTTCAACCGGAACACCTGTGCGGACGATTCCATCTTTCATACCTGGTGACAATGCCACAATATGCTGTGTCTGGCTGTAAATTTTCTTAGCCATTCGCCGCAGATGCCATATTACCAACGGATTTTTCAATCCTCCGAGGTTAATCAGTGCATCCGGCCAGAGGTCACGGACCTCGAAAACAAATGGAACGTTAAAGTGGCGTGACAACGCGGCGCCCGCCAGACCGATAGGTAAAGGTGTGTGCGTGGCGAAAACAACATCAGGTTTTGACAGTTTCCTGCCTACATGCGCGGCTAACCTTGCAAACTGATAAAACTTCAGCATTCGTCGCCAACCACTCATGCCGGTACCAAGCTGAGGGTTATTGTAGCCCGCTGCAATCGCAACCACATTAATACCTTCAACTTGATATTCAGCACATTGACGCCCTTCTGTAACAGGAAACTCATCGTTGGCCAGGCCCGATGTTATCATCGTCACACGGTGGCCCCTTTGTACTAAGTACCGGCTGAATTCGTATGACCGTGTCCCCGTCGCCCCTTTTCGCGTGGCAAAATACTGATGTAAATAAAAAATGTGCATATCAGACCTAATTCTCAGGCAGTTTCCACAAATCCGGCATTGTTTCCGAGTGACCCTTGAAAACAAAAGGCCACTGATAA
>CAZVUF010000066.1:0-11561 GCA_964629355.1 uncultured Pirellulales bacterium
ACCAACGGATTGAATGTCCGATGGTCTCTCTTGTGACCAACGGATTTAATATCCGGATGACATTTTTGAACAACCACACATAAACGTTTATAACAAAAACAGTTATAGTATATTCATATTTGACTTTTCTCTCGACGTCTCCATTTTGGTACTGAATTGGACCTCTTTTCCTGCTTGATTTGCACCCCTGTATTTACGATACAATAATGTTATGAAGAAGGCCTGGATCTACAAACGAAAAGATGCTAAAGGTTGGTGGGTGGGCTGGTATGAAAGCGGTATACGCAAAGCAAAGGCCCTGCCGACTAAAGAACTTGCTGAACACTACCGGCACATTAAATACACGCAATTAAATTCTGATGTTTTTACCGGTACCGTGACAGTTGGATGGGATCAAATGGTTGAAGAATATCGGGGAGCAAAAAAAGTGCAAGGGGTCACAGAAGGCACACTTTATGAACATGTTCTTACTCTCAGGAATTTTACACGAATCGTTGGAAAATGCAATTCAAAAAAAATTACTCAAAATGTTATTGATAGATTTATTCTTGAACGGGGCCCAGAAGTCAAACGTGCTACTCTGAACAAGGACATCAGAAATTTGAAAACATTTGTATATTGGTGCAGAGAAAATAGGTATTTAAATGGAAACCTTAAACTCAAGGAATTGAAGTTAGAAGAAAAACCGGTAAAATCATTAAATGACGCTCAGGTTAAGAATCTTTTGAAAGCAGCACAACTATATCCGTCTATGAAAATAAGAATTTTATTGGGTTTGGGAACGGGCCTTAGGCGAGGTGACATTGAGTCACTTAAAATTTCTGATATTGACTTTGAAAAGAGCTGCATAACTACCTCAAGCAGGAAAACCAGAAAAAGTATGGGCGCTCGACCTGTTCCTGCAGTTGTAATGCAAGAATTAAAAAAGTACCTCAATCGTTCAAATACTGAACAGCAAAAATTATTCGACGATAATTTCAATTACAAGAGATGGAAGAAAATATGTAGGAAAGCTGGATTGTTCGACTTAAAATTCCATGATCTTCGCAAAACCTTTTGCTCGGCTCTCGCTCAGAATGGTATATCAACTGCTGTGACACAAAGATTACTCGAACATTCATCACCGTATCTCACGAATAAAGTGTACACAAATGTTGATCCTGTTTTACGCCATGCGGTAGAGCAAATACCTGTTAGTGGCTGGCTATAATAGCAAATTGACGATGAACTTTTTGTGGGCGTTGAACTTGGTTTTTGACAAGAACAATGGTTCAGGTACATAAGAATAATGAGGAAATAACTGTTTACGTTATAAATTCACGCATTTCAGGCAGTGATGGTAGAAAAAGTTACGCGGAAAGGATTAAAATATTTGCGATTTTACGTTGGATGTGGTAACTTAATGGAACTTGGATGCTTAGCAGTGGTGATTATTCACAGGGAAATTACGGCTGGAGGAATCGAAACAGCTCACTGTTTACGGAGGACATGGTAATATGAGAAATCCGAATCTATTTGTTCTGATTGTTTTGGTACTGGGTTTGGCGGGCATCGTTTCGGCTGAACTGCCAGCAGGGTGGTCGAGCCAGGACATCGGCACCTATGGTGGTAGTGCTACATGCGATGACGTCAATGGTGTCTGGACTATAGTTGCCGACTGCCGCAGTTAGCGCGCCGCATCAGTCCGGACAAGATATGCGTATTACTTAGGCGAGTCTATTATCTTAATAATTTTATCCACATCAAGAATACAACCCGCCCATGTTCCCCCGCTAACGTTCTGTAGAGCCGCCCAGAGGCGGGTGTCGTTGGGAAGATTGTCACCTGGTTTCAAGTCATGATGCAGAGGCCGGGCCTTCAGTATTTCTACAGCTTCTTGTGATGTATATCGCAGGTTACCTTCTCCTACAAACTGGATGCTGCCGGTGAGGTTCTTCTGATCGATTATAATCTCAATCCAATCTCCATCTTGCAGTTTACCGATGGGGCCTCCTGCAAGTGCTTCGGGGCCTACATGACCGATGCAGGCGCCAGTGGATACGCCGGAGAATCGTGCATCCGTAATAACTGGTATGTGTTTCCCCCAGGGAATGTGCTTTAATGCCGAAGTGAGCTGGTAAGTTTCCTCCATACCAGTACCTATAGGGCCGCAACCGATCAGAACTATAATATCACCAGGTCTAATCGGAGAATCACTCTGGCCTTTAATAGCCTTTATAGCTTCTTTTTCTGAAACAAATACCCTTGCCCTGGAGGTGTGTTTGTAGACTTTATCTTCGCCGATGACACTCGGATCAATTGATGTGGCTTTAATTACGGATCCCTGAGGAGCTATATTACCTGAAGGGAATACCAGTGTACTGGTTAAGCCCGCTTTTTTAGCAGTACCAAGATCCATTATAATGTTGGCAGGATCAATATTTTCCAGATCTTTAAGCCTCGCCTTTACAGCTTTGCGTCTTTGACTCTGTTGCCACCAGTTCAGGTTATCATCCAGGCTTTTTCCTGTCACAGTCTTTACATTCGTATTCAGCAGGCCCATATCCCTAAGGTGCAGCATAACCTCAGGTACGCCACCGGCTGCAAACACATGAACCGTGGAGAAATTCTTAGGTCCGTTTGGCAGCGCGTCAACTAAGCGTGGCACCAGTTTGTTTATCCTGGTCCAGTCATCCAGCTTGGGTAGTGTCAGGCCGGCTGCATGCGCTATAGCCGGTATATGAAGCAACATATTCGTAGAACCGCCGAAAGCAGCGAAAACAAGCATTGCATTTTCCAGAGCTTCCTGTGTTATTATTTTCCTGAGAGTAACATTATTTCTGGAAAGATTCAGCAAAGCTAATGCGGAGCGATGTGCCATGTCAATCCAGATTTCTTCACCGGAAGGAGACAGGGCACTGTGGGGTAGGGCTAAGCCGAATGCCTCGGCAACCACCTGGGAGGATGCGGCAGTACCGAGAAAGTGACATCCACCACCTGCGGAACCACAGCTCTTGCACCCCATTTGGGCTGCGTAGTCGAGATCTATCAAATCGTGTGTAAAACGTGCTCCCAGGGATTGAATTTTTGCTGTGTCTTCTGCGTCTTTTGTTGGCAACATTACACCACCCGGAACAATGATTCCATGCAAATCTCTGCAGCCTGCCAGAGCCATCATCATTGCGGGAAGGCCCTTATCGCAGGTGGCTACACCCATCACGCCTTTGCGATTTGGTAAAGAACGAATCAACCTCCGCATTACGATGGCTGCATCGTTTCGATAGGGAAGGCTGTCATACATACCTTCTGTTCCCTGTGTACGTCCATCGCATGGATCAGTGCAGAATCCAGAAAAGGCAAGCACTCCCTGTTCTTTAAGGGTTCTTGCCGCCTCATTGACAAGCAAGCCGATCTCCCAATGGCCAGTATGGTATCCAAGTGCAATTGGATGTCCATCATCTGCACGCAATCCGCCCAAGGTACTGATGATCAGATACTGGTCGAGATTCGTATCCTCTGGATTACATCCCACACCAGCATCCTGGGTCATGCCGAAAAGATCGCCACTGGGAGCGTTTCGAAGCATCTCTTCTGTTAAAGGGAGCTTTCCCTGAGGTCCCTCACCATAGATTCTCATGGTTTGAACTTGTTGATCATTTCCAACAATCTCTTGGAATGTTGGAGATTTGCTATCAGTCATAAGTCAATCCTGGTTCTTTATGATTAAACATCCTTTTGTGTCCATTCGCCATCGATCATCCGCCACATGGATCCTGTTGGATTCTTATCCTGAAGCTCGATTGGCAGTCTATTGGGGCGCACATTGTCATAACAGTAGAGAGCTGCAAAACGAACCAGGGATGTAGGTAGTCCAACAGCTGTAAATCCGGGATGTCCTGTAGCCGGGTAGGGACCACCGTGATTCATAGATGAGACAACTGCTACACCGGTTGGGACCTTGTCATTAAGCAGGCGGCCAACCTTGGTTCGCAATTCAGGTTCGAGTATCGTATAATCCTTATCATCCCTGCCCTGTGTATGGGAATAAATACAGCCGGTCAGATTGCCTTCAACAACGGATGCAACCTCTTTCATTTGCCGGATATCATCGGCAACCACAAACAGACTGGCTGTTCCAAATGCTTCGGTCTGAAGGTCGTGGGGATTGCTGATAAAAGTCTTACCGTTCACATGAAGCAAGGTGTTGGCGAACATATAACCTTCATCTTCGACTTTCTTCCCTCCGGCAATCAACTCCGCCCCTGCGGATTTCAGAGTTTCAACTGCCTGCTCAATGCTGCTGAGTCCTTTCGATGAAAGCAGGATCCCAGGTTTATTATTATCGAAGGTCTCTGCCAGGGTTTTTATAAACTTTTCTGACAAGTCACATTTTTGAAGGATGATTAATCCCGGATTCGTGCAGAACTGGCCAGTTCCCAATGCACATGATCCGAACAGTTCGGTCGCAATTTCATCAGAACGTTCTTCAATAGCTCCTGGAAGAATGAACACCGGATTTATGCTGGACATCTCGAGATATATCGTTTTGCCAGCCTTGTCCGCTGCTGCTTTGAGTTTCAAGCCAGCTGATTTGCTGCCTGTAAAAGCTGAAGCGCCGACATGCGGATGAGAGACCAGTTTTAGTCCAAGTTCTGGAGGTGTTCGGTAAATTAACTGAACTGTTGCAGAGGGAAGCCCAGTTTCTATGACGGCTTCGAATGCCAGGCGTGAAAAGACAAGCGTCGTTCCGGGATGGCCTGTATTGGCTTTGGCAATCACCGGATTACCAGCAGCAATGGCAGCGGCAAAGTCACCACCGGCTATGGAGTTAAACGCGAATGGGAAATTATTTGGCCCGAAAACCGAAACCAGACCGTCCAATGGCCCCATCATGCTTCGTATATTCACAGCAGATTCAATCGTAGCACGGCACCAGCTCATTTCTCGTGCTGCTTTGGCGGCTTTTCGAAGCTGATCCGTTGTCCGGGGAAGTTCTCCGTTTCTCAACCTTGGTTCTTTGGGCAGGGCCGTTTCAAGATTCGCAATATCGACAAGCTCATCCGTATGAGCTTCAATTTTATCCGCGAATGATTCCAGAAACTGTGCGAACTTTTTCCTGGGAATTCTTCTCATATCAACTGCGGCCTGTTTCCCGGCAGAGATCGCTTCGTAAACTTCATCTTCACCAGAAACAGGATACACTTCAGGGAGCGTCTGTCTATTTGCTGGATTCACTGCATTGAAATGGCCCGATGGATTTTTGGGGTCCCGCCATTTTCCTGCAATGAGAACTTTCTGATAAACCATTTTATTCTCCTAAGCACTTTATTGTTCGATCAATGATAGTTTATGATTCGACTTGGTTTTCGAGAACCAGCTTGTCAATAGTGATGATTACTCTATCTCCAACACATAATGAAAACGCTTCATCTGGAATGATTCCCGTTCCTGTGAGAAGGAAGGCACCAGAGGGAAAGGTCATCTCCATTGTCAGGTAGTATGTCAGTTCTTCAAAAGAGCGTTTAATCTGTGAAGTGTTTGTTTCTCCATTGAAGATGACATGGCCATCTCGCTCGATAATTAATTGAATAGTAAGATTTCGCATCTGCTCTGTTTGCGTCATACAGATTCCCGGGCCGAGTGCACAGGATCCATCATATACCTTGGCTTGCGGAAGGTAGAGCGGGTTCTCCCCCTCGATATTTCTGGAAGAGACATCGTTCCCCACACAATATCCGAGAATTTCACCGAAGCTGTTGATTAGAAGGGTTAGCTCCGGTTCCGGTACATTCCAGTGGCTGTCTTTTCGGATGCGGATTGCTGAATGTGTTCCTTTAACTCTCCATCCGAAGGCTTTGAAAAACAGTTCGGGACGTTTAGCATCATAGACCATGTCATATATATTCTTGATATCGGTTTCAGCTTCCCGTGCGTCCCTGCTCCGTAAATAGGTGACGCCACAGGCCCAGACTTCCTGATCGTGTTCAACAGGAGCAAGCAATTTACCTTCGGCTTTATCATTGGTTAGAAAGGAGGTCATATTGATAGCGATCTCATTGGGATGCATACAGCAGAGCTTTTTGAAATCAAAAGCAGGCGACAGCAGAAAGCCATCCATCGCCCAGCGTTCGGAATCTTCATACTGAATCTTGGTTAGGATCATTATAATTACTCCTTGTTATATCATTCATTGGTTCTATAGTACAATCAAACCGATAATCCATATGATTGTACAGGCAAAAATACCCATACAGATAGTGCCCGTAGTCATAAGTTTGTAACCTGTCTTAACATCCATATCGCTCATTTGTGTAACCACCCAGAAAAAACTGTCATTCGCATGAGAGGCTACCATTGATCCAGCACCGATTGCCAAAACGGAAAGAACCCGCCCAAGCGATGAATCAAGTCCCATGGAAGAAAGCATCGGGGCAAGAATCGAGGCGGTCGTGATAATCGCTACCGTGGAAGATCCCTGAGCTGCTCGAATGGCCGCAGCTGCCATGAAAGGCAGCCACAAACCAATCGACATCGATGACATTCCCTTTCCAATAATATCAGCTATCCCGGAATTTTGCAGCACTTTTCCGAATGCACCCCCGGCGCCGGTAATCATAATAATCATGGCTGCAGCAAGCATCCCTTCTCCAACCCAACCTGAAGATGAGAGCAAATCTTTCTCAAATTGTCTTGGAAGTGTGGCTGCGATGAAAATGCCAATCAATAGGGCTATCAAAGGTGTGCCGATAAAGCTGGCTACCTGATACAATTCCTTCTGACCCATGGGATGTGTAGGGTAATCAGCAGTGGATTTTAGAACAATTAGTATGATCGGTAAAAGAATCGGAAGAAAGGCATGAAAAGCTGATGGAGCCACTTGAAGGCGGGAAGTGAATTCTTCCTCCGTCAATTCCGGGTTTGGGTCGATCTGAACGCGTCCTGCAACTTTAACCGCCCAGAACCAGCAGAAAAACAGCGTTAGAATGCTCACCGGAACACCGATTAAAATCACCCATCCAAGATCAGCTTTCAGAATCCCGGCAGCAGCAATCGGGCCTGGCGTCGGAGGTACAAGTGTGTGAGAGACCATGAGTCCCAGTGAGAGTGCGATGGCAGATGTTGCCAGAGAAAGCCCTGCACGTTTGGTCAGTGTCTTGTTCAAAGGAGAAAGAATCACAAAGCCTGAATCGGCAAATACCGGAATGGAGACAATATACCCGATAAGAGCCATTGCGGGCGTTACATTCTTTCTACCGATGATTTTCAAAATACGTTCGGCCAGTGCATAAGCACCTCCGGATTTATCCAGAAATGTACCGATGATTGCACCTGCGATAATCACGATACCGATTCTTCCGATCGTTCCACCAAATCCCTCTTCAATGGAGGTGACAATCTCATTCAAAGGCATGCGGGAACATATCCCAAAGAACAACGCTGCAAAGATCAAAGCGAGAAAGGCGTGGAGCTTGAACCGGGTTGTGGAAATCACAATGAAGAGAATGCTCAGAAAAAGAAGCGTAATAATCACCATGGTTTGACTCCGTTAAGTGAAATAGTTAGTCCCTTTCACAGTTGAAGGTTGAAAATGGTGATAGCCACTTCTGGCTAATCCCACATTACGAAGCCTATCTACCTTCCCAATGCACGACATATTTCAGACACCGCTCCTCCTAATTCAATCTATTTGCCAGTGCATAGTATATTTCATTAATTCGAATATTTTGTTTCAGACTTGGAATTGACGTATCTTTATCGATAAGCAAGTATTCGATCCCAGAAATCTCAGCAAAATCGGCGATATGCTCTTTTATCAAGGCCATACTGAAACTTGTATGGTGTGCTCCTCCAGCTATAATCCAGGCTGCTGCGGCTGTTTTGAGGTCTGGCTCAGGTTTCCAAAGCACTCTGGCCACAGGAAGATTGGGTAAATCAGCATTCGGTAATACTACTTTGCATGGATTCGCTATCATTCTAAATCTGTTGCCCATATCCATAAGTGATACATTAATTCCATTTCCCTCAGGAACATTGAAGACAAGTCGGGCTGGATCAGCCTTGCCCCCGATACCCAGTGTGTGCACCTCCAACTTCGGCTTATCACCTGCAATTGAAGGACATACCTCAAGCATGTGTGCACCAAGCACTTTCGCATCCGATGGATCGAAATGGTAGGTATAATCCTCCATGAAGGACGTTCCCCCTTTCAAGCCGGTAGACATAACCTTCATAGCTCGAACCAGAGCTGCGGTTTTCCAGTCACCTTCAGCGCCAAAACCATAACCATCGGCCATCAACCGCTGAACCGCCAGACCAGGTAATTGAACAAGCCCGTGCAAATCTTCGAAGGTTGTGGTGAATGCCTTGAAGCCGCCTGCTGTCAGAAAACTTCTCATCCCTGCTTCAATTCGGGCGGCTTCACGCACTGTCTCGTTTCTGGCCTGCGTTGTGTCAACACTGTACTGGTTGCAATACTCAGCTATCAATGCATCAATCTGGTCATCTTTGACATGGTTGACAGTCTCAACCAGATCCCCAACTCCGTAACCGTTGACCGAATAACCAAACTGCTTCTGCGCCTCCACCTTGTCACCCTCGGTAACGGCAACTTCCCGCATATTGTCGCCAAAGCGCGCAACCTTCATTCCCTGCCAGTCGAACCAGGCACATGCCGCCCGCATCCATGTATCCAACTCCTTCAGTACAATCCCATCCTGCCAGTGTCCGACGATGACTTTACGGTGCTTCCGCAGACGACTGCAAATGAACCCAAATTCCCGGCCTCCATGCGCCGACTGATTAAGGTTCATAAAATCCATGTCAATTTTGTCCCAGGGAATATCCCGGTTGAACTGAGTGTGGAGATGGGCAAATGGCTTGTTGAGAAGTCCGAGCCCGGCTATCCACATCTTGGCTGGACTGAATGTATGCATCCACGTGATTAGTCCCACGCAATTCGACGAAGTATTTGCCTCGACGCATAAATTCAGTATCTCATCTGGTGTTTTGAGCACAGGTTTGAACACGATCTTACAGGGGATGAGGCTGGATTTATCCAGAAAGTCCGCAATTTGTCTGGAATCCGAATCGACCTGTTTCAGAGTTTCATCACCGTACAAATGCTGACTACCGGTAATGAACCATACTTCGAAATTCTTGAGGTTTTCCATTCCATTTCCCTGAATACTTGTTTTCATTAACTTACAAGATTATACCAGTACTTGGCGCATACAGATAATGTTTTTAGCGTCAGCATGCTTGAACTAAAATTAGGCTGGAGATCTATGGCTGTCCAACGCAGGATCATGTCTTGTCCTAAAACTTCCTTTGAAACAAGGGGCAACAATCTATCGGCTCTCCTGGGCTTTCTTGACCACGGAGAAGAAAGCCTCTTTGGGCTGATAGTACCGATCAAACAGCAGAGGGGAGCCACCGATCCAGGACGCGCCATCGTAGATGCCCCAGAAAGTAACACGAGTGACATCCTTCTTATGTTTAAGCAGAACGGCGAATATCTCAGCATATTTTTCGGCTAGTTTCTTCTGTGTTTCCGCCGCGTCCGCGTTCGAATCTCTCGTGCTTTGCCTGTTGATCCGGCTGATATCGGCGCCGCGATACCCGCGAGTGCGTGTACGTATGTCTAACTCAGTAACCATCACCTTGACACCTGCAGCAGCTAAACTCGTTATAGCATACTCAAGACCCTCGGCGCTGGGATGTGTCAGGCTACCATGCAGTTGGATACCGACGCCATCGATCCGAATACCATTGGACTTTAGATGCTTTACAATCGCGACTGCTCCATCGCACTTGGCCTTTGAGGTCTCGAGTCCGTAGTCGTTGTAGTAAAGCTCGACATTGGGATCGGCCTCGTGGGCATAGCGGAAGGCATATTCGATAAAGTCGTACTTTTTGTTTTCATTGCCCTCACTAATGATCCGCAGCCATGGGCCGAATGGATTGTCTCGCAATTTACCGTCCTGACTGAGAGCTTCATTGACCACATCCCAACCCTTGATACGGCCTTTGTAACGGCCAACAACAGAGTGAATATGATCGCGCATCCGGTGGAGTAATTCCTCACGAGTCGCGCTGGGACCAGTAAAATTGCCTCCACGTCTGCCACGCCGGAACATATTTGGCCTGACCTCATCGGCTGGGGTGGTAGGTGATGTTTCTGAAGCGGTACCTCGGAAGACCCAGATGGGTGTTTGGCTATGCCACACAAGGCAATGGCCAATAACAGCCATCTGGTTTTTCTCGCAAAATGCTATAAAGCTGTCGGCTGGTTCCCAGTTGTACTGGTCGGGCTGTGGATGGATGCGTTGCCATTTCAGGTCATTTTCTGCGGTTGCAGTGCTGAAGTGTTTCTCGGCGATTGCGGCTGCGTTGTGATCATGCCCAGTTACAACCCTTCGATTCAAAGCGCCGCCAATCAGGAAGCAGTCCTTGAATACATCTTTTAAAGCTGGCAAGTCCTGTCCAGCCGTACATGTAACCACACCAATCAGGAGAACTATTAAGCTCGAGATTGTGATTGTTCGTCTTTCTCTCATTGACTGCTCCTTTTATCACTACAGTGGTGTCTGATCTTTTTAAATCATAACTTTGTTCTAAACAGATCCAAACTATCATAATATAAATTAATATGCGTTAGGTCTAAGACCAAAATAGATCTCTCAAAATGTGGATCTTATACGGCGCTTACTTTCCCTGGATTACATCCCCATTTGCTCGCCTGTGCAAATGAGTTGTTCACATATCGTTTACCCGGTCTCCGTTTCGGATGTTTTTTACGATTGGATCCGGGCTTATTACTGCAACTCAATGGAATTTTACGGTTCTTATACTTTATCTTAACGAATTCTGAACGCGCCGCTTATGGATACGATTGCGTCTTCCATGGATCCCAGATACCAAAATGAGAAAGAGCTTCTTGGCACTGGTAATCCCCTAGTTGAAAGGAGGAACGTCCGGAGCACCCGGTTTGAGCAGACACACGTCATAAAGCCCTCCGGCAAGCCACCGTTTCACGGTAAACCGAACTGTGAGTCGACCTTTACCAGCGGTTTGAAGGATCTCGGAGGGAATCGGATAGCGTTTCTCAATGAAGTGATTGGATTTTTCGCCGGTCAGCCTCTGCGTGGCGATCACCTTCCCATTCACTGAGATGTCGAATTCCCGGCCACGATCATCACCGGAATACGTCACAGCCAGAATGACTTCCCTGGCACCTCGCGGATCGAGAGTGTATTGAATCCAGGCACCGTGGCGCCAGCGTCGACCGTTGTGAATGCCCGAAGCCATGCCTTCGCCTTTGAGGTCGTGCTCCACTTCTGATTGCTGCTCGCCCACTGCAATCGAATCGAGGGTCGCGGCCTCGCGCGCCGCGCGGGCGCGCTCCTCGGCAGCAAGTTTTTCCTTTTTCTCCGCAATCTGTTCGGCGGTTGTGAGCTGCCAGTACATCTGATAGCGTAGTTCGTGCAGTCTGAAGAACGGCACCAGCGGCAAGCCCTCGGGCTCAGCTGGCTCGATCACATCCATGATACGGAAGTGCAGAGGCCCTGCGGAACGATCAGGAA
>CAZVUF010000067.1:0-11503 GCA_964629355.1 uncultured Pirellulales bacterium
GTGTTTACGGCCCCGGTGGACGCAAGACCTATCTTGCCGGCGCCTTTCCCAGCGGTTGCGGCAAGACCTCAACCGCCATGTTGCCGGGTGAGACCATCCTGGGAGATGACATTGCGTATTTTCGGAAAATCAATGGAGAATTTCGAGCGGTAAATGCCGAAGCAGGGATTTTTGGTATTATTCAAAATGTCAATCCCAAAAATGACCCTGCCATCTGGGATGTGTTGAACAAGCCCGGTGAAGTGATTTTCACCAATGTTTTAGTCGCGGACAAAAAACCGTACTGGCTGGGTATGGGAATCGACACGCCGGATAAAGGAGTTAATTTCTCAGGCCAGTGGTTCGAAGGCAAGAAAGATGCCAAAGGAAATGAGATTCCGCTTGCTCATAAGAATGCCAGATATACGGTCGCCATAAAGGCTCTGGCTAATTGCGATCCCGAATTGGACAATCCGCAGGGCGTTGTCCTGGGAGGGATAATGTACGGCGGACGAGATGCCAAAGCGTCTGTGCCTGTTCAGCAGAGCTTTGACTGGGCCCACGGAATAGTTTTATATGGCGCTTCACTTGAGACGGAAACTACTTTTGCGATTATCGGCAAGGAAGGTGTGATGGAAATTAACCTGATGAGTATTCAGGACTTTCTGGCGATTCCTATGGGCAAGTATATTCAGAACAATATCGATTTTGCCCAGGGGCTCAAGAAACCACCTCTGGTATTCGGTGTTAACTACTTCCTTAGAGACAAGGAAGGCAAATTTGTCAATGAAGTACAGGATAAGCATGTTTGGGTAAAATGGATGGAATTGCGAATTCACAGTGATGTGGATGCGATTATCTGCCCAACGGGTCAGATTCCTCGTTATGACGATTTGGTGAAGCTGTTCAAACAAGTTCTTGGCAAGACGTATGCCAAAGACGATTATGTCAAACAGTTCACCATCCGAGTACCTGAGAATCTTTCCAAAATCGATCGCGTGGAGCGGTACCATCAGGAGAATGTACCTAATAGCCCTCAGAAAGTTTACGATACGTTGAAAGCCACACGCAATCGCTTGAAAGAAGCCCAGGACAAACACGGTGATTATATCTCGCCGCTGGTTCTAACGGCTCAGTAAAGTATTTCCTGTGTTAAATACGGGATAAAAACCCGCAACCTCGCTCCGCCGAAGCGGCTACGCAAAGGCGGGCAAATTGCGGTGTTAAATATTTAACTTGCGGTTTTATCGCAGGTTCTTTGAATAACCGGATGAGAAAAACGGAAAGGTCGTTATTTATGAAAAAGAAATCCATTCACACCGGGATTATCGGTTCGGGCTTCGCGGCAAAGTTCCATTTCGAGTGCATAAGGAGGGTCGCAGGCACCGATGTACAGATTGAGGGCGTTCACGATATCAACACCGAGCAGGGAACATCTTATGCAAAAGAGCGCGGACTGCGCTTTTATAAGAGCCTGGAAGAGCTTATCGACAAAGTGGATGTTATTCACGTATGCGCGCCGCCGGTGGTTCACGAGGAACTCGCGATTGCTGCCCTTGAACGGGACAAATTCGCCATCGTGGAAAAGCCGCTTACCGGCTACTTTGGGGACGGCTCAAAAGATTTCAACGGGGACACTTTTCCGAAGCAGGAGGCACTCGACCATGCTCTGGCCAGCGTGAAGCGGATGCTCAACGCAGAGAAGAAAAGCAAGGGCAGAATACTTTACGCTGAGAACTGGGTTTATGCCCCCTCGATTCAGAAAGAGCGGGAGATTATCGAAAAGACCGGCGCACAAATACTCTGGATATACGGTGAAGAGGCACACTCCGGCTCGCACGCGGAAACTTACGCCTTCTGGAAGTTCTCCGGCGGAGGCGTTATGATAGGCAAGGGCTGTCACCCACTGACCGCGGCGCTTTACCTGAAGCGAATAGAAGGCAGCGTCAAAAACGGCAAGCCTATTCGTCCTAAGACAGTCTCGGCACGTACACATGCGATAACCCGGCTGAACGACTTCGAGGACAAGGGACATATCCGTTCCAATTACCACGACATCGATGATTTTTCGATAATGCACGTGGTCTTTGAAGACGGCACAATTGCAGACATTGTCGCCTCCGATATTATTCTCGGCGGTATCCACAACTGGCTCCAGATAGCCACCAATAACCATCGCTCTATCTGCAACATAAATCCTAATACGGCTATGCAGACCTATAATCCGGTAGAAGAGAATTTCAGTGACATCTACGTTGTAGAGAAGATAGGCACAAAACAGGGCTGGTCGAATCCGTCACCGGACGAGGACTGGTTCACAGGATATCCCCAGGAAATGGAGGCCTTCTACCGAACCATTGCCTACGGCGAACTGGTCGCCAGTGACAGCAGCCTCGCAGCGGACTGCATCACGACAATTTATAGTGCATACGTCTCAGCTGAAAAAAAAGGTGCTGAGATCTCCATCCCGCGTAACATGTAAGCTCAAAAAACTTTCATCCTGCATATAAAGAAGTTGACAGAACGCCGTCACCGGTTGAAAATACAACAAAATTTGTCTCAGCACGAACTGCTTGACTGTTTGCTATTGGAAATAGAAACTGGAGTGGTGCTGAGAACCAAAGAGTATATTCCGGCTAATAATACTCAGAAAAACCCCTAATACAGGAGGTCGAGAAATGGCGTCAAACGGAACGCAAAAAGGTTCTAATGCCGGTGCCCCGAAACAGCCAGTCATGCACATGAATCCTCGCATCGAAAAAGACCGTCAAATGATAACCGCTGCGCGTGAAAAAGGCCGAGGAGCACTCCTAAGGACGTTTATGCGACTATCCGGGCCAGGCTGGCTGCAAAGCGGCATCACCGTTGGAGGCGTATCATTCTCATCAAGCTTATATCTCGGTGTATTAACGGGCTTTTGTTTCCTGTGGCTTCAGCCCATAGCGATGATACTGGGCATCATTATGCTCGCAGCTATTTCTTACGTCACGCTTTCCACAGGCCAGCGACCGCTGCGAGCCATCAATTCACACATCAATCCGGTGCTCGGCTGGAGCTGGCTGTTTGCATCTATGGCTGCCAACCTCGTCTGGTCTATGCCGCAGTTCACCCTCGCAACCCGTGCGATTCAGCAAAATCTTCTGCCTAATATAATTGGACCCGAAGTAATACCAGACCCGTGGGGCAAGACCATAGTTGTCTGCTGTATTTTGGCAATTTGCATTATTGTAACAATGTTTTACGGTGCCGGGGGCACAGGTGCAAAAATCTTCGAGGTCATCATAAAAGGAATCGTCAGCATGATTGTGCTGTGTTTCCTCGGTGTCGTTGTCAAATTAAGCCTCAAAGGGGCTCTTTCATGGGGCGTTATTCTACGTGGCTTAATACCAGACCCCAGGCTGTTTTTCAGACCTGCTGAAACTCTGGCGCCTTATATTGGAGCCGTTGCGGAAAATTGCCGACAATTCTGGTCACATCTGATTGTAACCCAACAGCGCGATGTTTTAATAAGCGCAACCGCCGCCGCGGTAGGTGTCAATATGACATTCCTTTTCCCATATTCCATGTTGAGAAAAGGCTGGGATAGAGACTTCCGCGGCCTTGCGATATTCGACCTCTCAACAGGACTTTTTATACCATTTGTCCTTGCAACCGGCTTTGTCGTGATAGCCTCCGCGTCACGGTTCCATACCGTTGTCGCCCCGGGTTTTGTGCCGGATACGCCCGGCGGGCAAGTTACTGAAGAGCCTGCTCCGAATCTCATCGGTCCATACAATAACCTTTTGGCACAGCGCTTTAAATTCGAAATCGGCGATGAAACTTTTGCCAAACTGTCTGATGCCGAAAAGACGCAGCATATAACAGCTTTACCATACGCGGACAAAAGGATGGCTGCGATGCTCGTCAAGCGTGACAATTTTAATTTGGCCAAAGCGCTTGAGCCACTGACCGGTAATATAATCGCACAGTACATCTTCGGTCTCGGCGTGGTCGGTCTGGGAATCAGTGCCGCAACAATGGTAATGGCCATCAACGGACTTTGTCTCTGCGAGATGCTCAACAGACCTCCGAGGGGCTGGACTCAGCGTATCGGCACTTTAATGGTCTCTGTTGGCGCTCTGGGAGCCATTTTCTGGAAACAGCCCGCGCCCTGGCTGGCAATGCCGACGTCGGTTTTTTGCATCGTTCTAATTCCAATCGCGTATTTCACCTTTATCCTGCTTATAAACCAGAAAACCATACTTGGTGACAGTATGCCGCGAGGCGTTAAACGCCTCGTATGGAACATCCTGATGGTAATCGCCACCGGCGTTACAACTTGTATTAGTATATGGAGTCTTTGGTCAAGATTAGGCAGGTGGAGCATCGTAGTTATCGCTGCTTTTGTGGGATTGATTCTGATTGTCCATTTCATACGCAAAGCTAACAAACAGACAGTTACTGCATGACAGACGAGCAATGGGAAAAACTTCAGTGCGTGCTTGCCGGCGAATTGCTTGAACCGCTGCCGGTGGGATTTATCATTGATAGTCCATGGCTTCCCGGCTGGGCTGGTATATCCATTCTTGATTATTTTTCCAGCGAGCAACTTTGGTTCGAGACCAACCTCAAAGCAGTCAGTAAGTTTCCTGATATTATTTTTCTGCCCGGGTTTTGGGCTGAATTCGGCATGTGCACCGAGCCATCGGCTTTCGGGGCTAAATGCACCTGGCAGGAAAATGAACTGCCATTCGCTGATAAAATCATCACCTATATTCAGGACATCAACTTGCTGCAAAAACCGAATCCAAAAACCGACGGCCTGCCGCCATTTGTTCTTAATCGTCTGAAACACTATCAGAGCCAAATCGAGCAGTCAGGTCATGCCGTCAAATTTGCGGTGTCACGTGGGCCACTGAACATAGCCTCATTCCTCATGGGGACGACCGAATTCCTCATGGCCATCCGTATTAATCCCGATGAAGCACATAAGCTGCTTGACATCGTCACGGATTTTATCATCGATTGGCTCGAACTCCAGATAGAAGTACTTCCATCCATAGATGGCATATTTATTCTTGATGACATTGTGGGTTTCTTAGGAGATGATGATTTCAGACAGGCAGCGCTTCCGTATCTTATGCGAATCTTCCAAGCGTTTGAGATGAGCGTGAGGTTCTTCCATAATGATGCAGCCGGTTTGGTCTGCGCGCCGTATCTTGCCGAGATAGGCGTTAACCTGTTCAACTTCAGCCACCAGCATCGTCTGGACGAAATGAAGAAACTCACGAAAAATAATGTCACTTTGCTGGGTAACATTCCGCCTCGTGATGTGCTTGCAGCCGGAACACCTGAGGAGGTACAAAACAGCGTCAAAACAACTCTTGATTCTGTAACAGACAAAAGTCGGATAATCCTGTCCTGCGGTGGCGGTATGCCGCAGGATGTTTCGACCGAAAATATCGAAGCTTTTCTATCAGCAATTAGACAAATCTAAATACCTTAAATATTTAGCCCCCCAATTTATTGGGGGCGTTGTTTCCCCCGGTTTATCGGCGAGATGCCTTACGACACCGGAGGGTTCACATCTTCAAGTTTATCATCAGAACAGCCGATAAATACATAAAGAACAATATTCCTTTTCTTATAGTGGATAAACCTTGAGGTGTAAATATGGGAAGAAATTTAGTAACAATTTTGATAGCTGCTATTGTATGCCTGGAACTGGTATTTGTTACCGGCTGTGAAAGCAGGGCACACTCAGGTGCTCTTATCGGCACAGCGGTTGGCGCCGGCATTGGCCAGGTTATAGGCCGAAGTACGCAATCAACATTGATAGGAGCGGGAATCGGCGCCGCCGGCGGTTACATCATAGGCAACGAAACCAACAAGAAAAAATAACACACAACAAAGTTTATAGAGTGTATCCTGCACACCATCAAGGTGGTGATGGGACACATCCCTTCTATTTTTTCGATTTTATTATAGGCGTTCTGTACGGCAGGTCCTCGCATACTTTCTTTATCATCTTCTTGATCTGCTCAGCCTGCTGAGGCGATAATGCCTGACCTGCAACTCCACCCAGCACGCCGCCTATGACTCCACCTGCCACTTTGTCACGGGTGTCACCGCCAGCTACGGCTGCGCCGGCTGCGGCGCCAGCTGCCGCACCGAGTATGGTCGTGAAGGTCTTGCCGGTGCTGCCTGAGCCGCTTCCTATCCACAAAATGCTGGCATCCTGGACGTCTATTATTTTCGCGGTCATGTTCATCTCTTCTTTGTATGTTGGTATATTGATGAGCATTACCGCCGGAACATTCAGGATCTTCCCGGCCTTAGCCGCGCCTTCATCGGTGGTTACGTCCGACGCCTGAAACTTCTGCTCCTTAAGCAAGGCCTGTACCTGTGCTCGTTCTACAGGTGTATAGCCTTTTTTCATTAGCTCCATAGAGAAAAAATCACCGATTTGGTTCTTTACCGCGTCACCACGCACCGCGCCTGATACCTCAATCACAGCGATTTTAGTCACCTTGCTGAAATCATAATCGGTTCTGAGATGGCTTTCCCCTTTATTTGAAGCACAACCACCGATAATTAAAGCTGTCAATAATGTACATATACATACAGTTCTCATAATGCACTTCTCCCATAAAAACAGATCAAACAATTGAACAGAGCTAAAACATCTTATTATCTAAACGAAATATCAGAGATTGTCAACGTTTTTTACGTTTTTTAAGCGGCAGGTTTATACAAAATGAAAGGCCAAGGATTTTTCTCATACCCTTAGCCTTTCTATATGTTTATCCATCCGCCTGACTTCGACGAACTCAGTCGAGCCGAGACGGAAGGCAGCTCAGTTGAGCGATTGCACTATATCGGATTATAGTTAAGGTCAGTGTAGTCGGATTGCTTCTTTGGTCGGTTTGGCCATCTCAATACGTCAAACACAAACTCACTAGCCTGGCGTATCATCACGCCGGGCATACAAGGACACATCTCAAATGATCCAATTACATCATTGTCGTATTTACTTAAAGTTTTTATTAAATAATCCCAATTTTCACGGGGTATACCACCGTTTAAGCCCGGTGGCTCATGGTCATCCATCTGGCCATAATTATCGGTCAGATGTAAATGAACTATCTTTGGTGCCAGCTCATCCACACATTGCCTGAAGTTGAACTGTGAATCCAGATTGGCATAGCCGGTATCGAAGCAGTACCAAATGGATTCAAATCTTTTTCTAACCTCCTTTAGTGTCGGTAGAGGGCCGTTTTCTATGCACAGTTTGACGTTATTAGCCTCTGCCATTTTAATAATTTCAGCAGCAAACTCACAGCCATCAAGCTTGCTGCCCGGGTTAATACGCAGGCTTTGCAGTTCTGCCACGATATTGGCCTTGAGCAGCTTGGCACACTCAATCTGTTCGGCCCACTGCTCCAAAGTCGGTTGGTCATTGCGGGAGCGCATGGATACAAGCATATCATCAGTGGCGGCGGCCAGCCTTAGCCAGTTGCGTCTCTCATAGCGGCATTCGTTTTGGCCTCTTATATTGGGCCATAGTTCTATACCGAAGCCCAGAGATTTTAGGAACTGGCATTCCTGCTCGAAGGAGAGAGGATGCTCACGCCACCAAAATACCATTGTGGAAACAACGTAATCTATACGCATATTACAATCTCTGTATTGGACCCATAACAAGCCTGTCTAACAAAAATAATATCGAGAAAAAACAGGGGCATATTCAGAGAATCCTGAAAATTGCTGCATTTTTTAACAGGTAAATCCGCAGTTCCATATACATCCGGTAGGATTGCTTTGTATAATACTGCTCGAAATGAAGGTCAACGTCCATATAATATTCGTGCTATTGATATGCAGTTTCAAATATCCTGCCTTTGCACAAAAAACCACAGAGGAAGTTCTTGTTTATCGCGGAACAAGCGATGCATCAGCCGCGGTAGCTGTAAGTGAGGATATGTTCATTGTTGCTGATGATGAGAACAACATCTTGAGAGGTTATAGTATAGACAAACCTGACCTGCCGGTTTTTTCTTACGACTTGACTGATTTCTTAAATGTTGAGTCAGACTTTCCCGAAGCGGACATCGAAGGTGCAACCATGATTGGAAACCGAATCTACTGGATTACCTCGCATGGAAGAAATGAGAAAGGCAAGATGCGCCCGAGCCGATATCGCTTCTTCGCAACCGACATCGAGATTCAAGACAGCAAGGTCTCGATCCAGCCGGTGGGTACACCCTGCAAAACGCTCATTCAAAGCATGTTGAAAGATGACGCCTTACGGAGTTTGGGATTGGCTGAGGCCACTCGGCTCAATGCAAAAAATCTATCAAAAAAAGACCGTCAAAAACTTGCACCAAAAGAGAAAGGTCTAAATATCGAGGCATTGTGCGCATCGGCTGATGGAAAAGTCCTTTACATTGGCTTTAGAAATCCTCGCCCAAATGCAAAAGCTCTGGTGATGCCCCTCTACAATTCAGGTGATATTGTCGAGAAATCTGCTATATCAGTATTGGGAAAGCCAATCTTATTGGACTTAAAGAATTTGGGCATCAGAAGTATGGAATATTCTCATTTTCATCACACCTATTTTATTATAGCCGGCCCTCATGATGAAAGTCCTGGTTGCGTTTTATATCGCTGGTCGGGAAAAGATGATGAGCAGCCGAAATTCGTACGGAGTTTGAGTACTCAAAAAGATCTGACTCCTGAGGCATTGGTGTGTTTTCCAAAATCAGAAAGAATTTTGTTACTCAGTGATGATGGCAGTTTGCGTATCAAGGTTAATGTTGCCTTCGAGTGTATTGACGGTGAACTTAATGATGACGGAACTTGCCCGAATAAATTCCTTGTCGATCCAAATAAAAAAACATTCCGAGCAATCTGGCTCACTCCGTAAAAAAGTAATGATGGGGGAGCCCGCCTTACGTAACGATTTCAATATTCTGCACACTGCCGAGCAGGCCGTCGGCCAATTTCAGATATTCCAGCCGATGCGGGTTGTAGCCAAGCAGCTCACTTCCTACGACATCAACGGCAACGGGATCGAAGCCGGCTAAAATAACGCCGATATTCTTATGCTTTCCCGAAAGGTGATTACCCTTCAACGCTACAGAGGCATCTACAACAGAAAGGTCGGGCTTTTTATACAAACAAACATCTACGACAGATTTATCTGTCGAAGGGCTGTGCAGTTTTGATTTGTTCCAGGAGCCTGCATAGAATTTAGCCGGTGCTATGCCAAACATATTTTTCATTGCGATTGTAGTCGCGGTGAAGCTGTGGTCTTTAAGCACCGGCAGCGAAATCACGAATGCATCACGCACAATTACAGGCATATAAAATTGTTTTACCTGCAGGGCATTGTTGTTTTGAAGGAGGACGGTTTCTGCTTCATTGAAGTCAATCAGTTTCAAGCCGTATTTTTGGGCTAAAGCAGTATATCCGAGCTCAGCGAACACGTCTGAAGTTTTGCCGTTTCCACAGCCTTCGCCTATTGCAATTTCAGCTTTTGTATTGGCTCTGCAATAATGATAGACAGCCTCGGCGGCAGCAACGTTTGTTGTGACCGGTGGAGGCGAAGAGTTGGTAAGGTTCGGCTTGATTATGATAAGCCCCCGCTGTGGCAGCCGGGCTGCAGCGCCAACCAAATCAAGCGCATCAGCTATGCTGATTTTGTAATCAACGAACTTTACCTTTGCGACTCGGCTCATAAATTCTTTTATGAAAACGTTGAATTTTCAGACAAAATAATCGGCTGAGGGGGTTGACCCCATTGGAGCCTCCGGTTATCGTTAAAATTCATATTGTTAATGAGCATAAACAAAACAGCCGGCCAGCTTACCAGTAGATAATGAAAAAATCTCTCTAATGGGGTTGACTGTCAAGAAATTTTGGGTAAATTTATGTGTTTTCCATGAGGGGAGATATCATTGGAAAATCAAAACTTAAAACTCAGAACTCAAAACTGATTGGAGACAGAAATGATAGAGGTCAGGGAGCTTCGGCGAAGTTTCGGTTCGGTTATTGCTGTTGACAACATATCATTCAAGGTTGCCAAAGGAGAAGTACTGGGCCTTCTTGGACCCAACGGAGCCGGCAAAACCACCGCGATGAGGATGCTGGCCTGTTTCATCAAACCCGACAGCGGCACAGCTTCGGTCGGAGGTTTCGATATCCTGCGAAATCCTGTCGATGTCAGACGCCGATTGGGATATTTGGCTGAAAACTCACCCGCATACGGCGAAATGACAGTAGGAGGCTTTCTTAACTTCGTCTGCGATGTCAGACAGATTAACGGAAGTAAACGTAAGCAAAAGTTAGACTGGATTGTGCCGATTTGCTCAATTGCATCTGTATATCACCAGACGATTGAAACACTGTCAAAGGGATATAAACGGCGTGTGGGACTGGCACAAGCTCTAATTCACGACCCTGAGGTGCTTATTCTTGATGAGCCTACAGATGGGCTGGACCCAAATCAAAAACACGATGTTAGACAGTTGATAAGCAATATGGGAAAAGATAAGTGTATAATTATTTCGACTCACATTCTTGAAGAGGTGGAGGCCATCTGCTCCAGAACCATAATAATCTCTGAGGGACGCATACTGGCGGATTCCACTCCCAATGAGTTGAAACAGAAATACCAATGCAGCATGGATGAGGTATTTCGCAAGATTACAAAAAGACAAATAAGTTGATTAGTTAATTAGCGAATTAGTTGATTAGCTAAAAGGTAGCCACCAATTAACCAAGTTCACTAATTTGCTCCATAGTTAAAAATAGGAGTACGAAATGAGTAGTTGTTGGGCGGTATTCAAAAGGGAGCTTAAAAGTTATTTTACGACTCCTCTTGCATACGTATTTCTGGTGATTTTTCTGTTTTTCTCAGGTTATCTTACATTCAAGCAGGGCTTTTTCGAGGCACGGCAGGCGGATATGCGGGTGTTTTTCATGAATCTGCCGTTACTGTACGTTTTCATGGTGCCCTCGACCGCCATGCGTCTCTGGGCTGAAGAGCGCAAGACCGGCTCAATCGAGCTACTGCTTACTTTACCCATTACTATAACGCAGGCAGTTTTAGGCAAGTTCTTCGCCGCCTGGTTCTTTCTGGCAATAGCGCTGGCCTTGACTTTCCCTATGGTCATTACCGTATGCTACCTTGGTGACCCTGATATCGGCTTGATTATTACCGGTTACATAGGCAGTTGGCTGATGGCGGGGGGATTTCTTGCAATCGGCTGTTTCTTTTCTACTATCAGCAAGAACCAGGTGATAAGTTTTGTGTTGTCGGTAGTTGCCTGTGCGGTGCTGGTTTTTGCTGGTATGCCGACCACACTGAACTACCTCTCAACCTTTTTGCCTGCCGGTTTGGTCTCAACAATAGAGAGCATGAGCTTCAGACAGCATTTTGAGTCGATTCAGAGAGGTGTACTGGAATTTAAGGACCTTGCTTTTTTCATGCTGTTGATTGTCGGCTGGATTGCCGCCAGCACCATTGTTTTGGATGAAAGGA
>CAZVUF010000068.1:0-11493 GCA_964629355.1 uncultured Pirellulales bacterium
CGGTGAGCAGTGTGTTTGTGATATAGCAGAACACATCGGTTCCGAACGCTCAAACGTCTCACGACACCTTGCCGTAATGGTCAATGCCGGTGTGCTCGAATATCAAAAAGAGGGACTCAAAGTTATTTATAAGCTTAAGACGTCGTGCATCCTCGACTTCTTCTCCTGTGTAACTCGTGTCTTGAGGCAGCAGGCCAAAGACAGTCAAAAACTACTTAGTGCCATATAGAAGCGGAGCCAGGAATGTCTCTTAAGAGTGAGTGGAAAAAGCTGGTGATTGTGATAACGGTCTTTGCAGGATGCTTCTATATGCCAGCTGGTCAGGCGCGGTTTGACAACGCGGTTGGCGAAGCGCTGCATTTAGTCAGATGGTACGCGAGGGAGCATGTATTGCTTTGTTTAGTGCCGGCCTTTTTTATTGCCGGAGCTATCTCCGTTTTCGTAAGTCACGCTTCGGTAATGAAATACCTGGGTGCAAAAGCAAATAAAGTCCTGGCCTACGGTGTTGCTTCGGTTTCAGGCAGTGTACTTGCGGTTTGTTCGTGCACGGTTCTTCCGTTGTTCGCGGGCATCTACAAAATGGGCGCAGGCCTTGGGCCGGCCAGCACATTCCTGTACTCGGGTCCCGCGGTCAATATCCTGGCGATAATCTTAACCGCCCGCGTCCTCGGTCCGGAGATGGGTGTTGCAAGGGCGGTCGGCGCGGTGGCGTTCAGCATCCTGATCGGTCTCTTGATGCAGTTGATTTTTCGCAGGGAAGAAAACAAAAGGATCGCGCCGGAGGTCGCGGTTCAGCAGGCGGAAACGGCACGTCCTCTGTGGAAAAACGTGCTGTATTTTGCGGTGATGGTGGGAATTCTGGTCTTTGCGAACTGGGCGCGCAGCGGCGACGTGCGGGCGGTTTTTTTGTGCTGCCCCGGTGGACTTACCATGTATAAAGTCGAGGGCGCTATGCTTGAAAAGACCAAGGACAGCATGACGATTATGGATAACACCGGCACGAAATACGAGATACCAGCAGAGTTAATGCAGCAGATCCGACCGGTGGATAAGAATTCCATTTACGAGTGGATTTACCGATTGAGGTGGGCAATCGTGCTTTTGTTGCTGGCGGTATTCCTGCTGATGATACAGGCGTGGTTTGAAAAGCCCGAGCTTATAGAATGGGTCAATGCAACCTGGGGATTTACCAAACAGATTCTGCCTTTGCTGCTTTTGGGCGTGCTGTTTGCTGGTTTTTTTCTGGGCCAGCCCGGGCCGCAGCACGAGGGCGTAATACCTTTAAAGTGGGTCAACACGGCAGTTGGAGGCAACTCTATCCGGGCGAATTTATTTGCGGCAATCGCGGGGGCGTTTATGTATTTTGCCACGCTGACGGAGGTGCCCATCCTGCAGGGCCTGATGGGCGCGGGAATGGGCAAGGGGCCCGCTCTGGCACTTCTTTTGGCAGGGCCTGCATTGTCGCTGCCGAGCATCCTTGTGATTCGCAAGGTCGTGGGCAATGTAAAGACAGCCGTTTTTTGCGTTCTGGTTATAGTTATGTCAACCATCTTTGGGATATTTTTTGGTGTTTTTTGGGGATAATTAGGAGCCCTGGAAGGGAAGGTAATATGGAGCTAAAACCTATCGGCGTAATTCATTCGCCATTTTTGGAAGCTGCGGGAACACCAATCCAGCCTGTGTATGCAAAAGACGCGGAAGGTTCGGTGGAGGTTTTGCCGGAATTTGAAGAGGGTCTGAAGGACTTGGATGGCTTTGAACGTATTTGGCTGATAACGTATTTCCATCTTGCGCGTGAGCCTCAATTGCTGGTCAAGCCTTATATGGATAACAAGCTTCGAGGTTTGTTTGCGACACGAGCGCCTTCCCGACCGAATCCGATAGGAATCTCCTGTGTGCGGCTGCTGCGCGTTGAAGGAAGAATGCTGTATGTTTCGGAAATTGACATCATCGATGGTACTCCGCTGCTTGATATCAAACCATATTCGCCACGGTTTGATTGTTACGAGGTTAAAAGGACTGGCTGGCTTTCTAAAGTTCAAGAAGATAGACGCGAAGCAGACCAAAGATTTTTTAAGAATAAAAGATAAAGGATGGATAGAATATGAAGAAAATACAGATACTTGGAACAGGCTGTCCGAAATGCAAGAAATTGGCCGAAAATGCCGAGGCTGCGGCTAAAGAGTTGGGCATAGAATACTCGCTGGAAAAGGTGACAGAGATAAACGAAATTATGAAATTCGGCGTGATGGTGACGCCGGCACTGGTGATAGACGGGCAGGTAAAGAGCATCGGTAAGGTTGTTTCGCCCGACGAAATTAAAAAAATGCTGATTTAAGGAGAATATAATGTGTGCTGAAAAATCAGATGTTTGCTGCGTTGGACCAGCATTGATCTTTGCGTGTTCCGGCGCGGCAGACGTCGGCGAAATCGCCGACCAGGCTGCAAGAAAATTAACCAAAGACGGTGTCGGCAAAATGTTCTGTTTAGCCGGTATCGGCGGACGTGTCTCAGGAATTATGAAAACAGCAGAATCGGCTGAGAAGATTCTGGCAATTGATGGTTGTCCTCTTAATTGTGTCAAAAATTGTCTGGAACAAGCTGGCTTTGACGAGTTTGAGCACTTCCGTGTCACTGACCTGGGTATGGAAAAAGGCAAAACACTGGTTAATAATGAAAGCATTGTCACGGCAACTACTAAAGGAAAAGAAATGCTAAGCTGATAAAAAACAAAACTTTCTGCAGCGATATATGAACTGGAATGAGAAATCCAGAGGAGTGATTATCGTGAAGAAAATATGTGGTGCTTTGGTTTTACTCGGCGGCGTTTATTTGATATACAGAGCGTGACAAAGATTTAGAGTGTGTATAGCACACCTCAAAGGGATTGGTAGCCAGAAGCTCCTCTATCGGCAGGAATTAAAATCGATGGTTCTCTGGCTGTTTACCTTTCGTTGTTGACAATCTGGGCGGAGGTCATAAAATAGCTAAAAGTGTAAATTGCGAAAATTGGCTCATCAACTTCGTTTCTGACACAGGATTTTTAGCCCATCCGTAGGGTTTAAGGGAGTTTTCAACATGGATTCGGAAATTTTCAAAGCTTACGATATTAGAGGTATTTATCCCGACCAGATCAGCGAAGAAGACGCATGGAAAATCGGCTGTGCCGCAGCACGATTTTTGCCGTCTTTGCTTCATGGCTATGAACGGGGACAGCCCAATAGTCAGAAACTGTGTGTTGGTCGTGACATGAGAAAGCACAGTGAACCACTGGCACAGGCTCTTTCAGAAGGAATTCGTGCCACCGGCATGAGTGTAATTGACATAGGAATGATTGATACACCGCAGATGTACTTCGCCATAAATTATCTTACTACCTGTGGCGGAGTGCAGGTGACGGCTTCGCACAATCCTGCCAAATATAACGGCTTTAAAATATCCGGCTACGGAGCCAAGCCTATCGGTGTTGACACCGGCTTGAATGACGTTAAGCACCTCGCAACAGCTTTAATTCATACAAAAGGTAAGCCTACCGGCAAGCTGGAACAGTTGGATTTGACTAATGAATATAAAAATCATGTGCTGAAATTCGTGAATCCGAAGGTAGCAAAGCTGAAAATCGCTATTGACGCTTCAAATGGCATGGCGGGAAAGATGGTGCCGCTAATTTTCGGTAATCTTCCTATCACCATAATTGAACGCAACTTCGAGCATACCGGCAAATTCAAGCATCCACCGGACCCGCTCGTGGAAAAAAATCTCACTCAGGTCAAAACGGCAGTAAGGAAACACACATGTGACTTTGGCGTTTGTTTTGACGGCGATGCCGACCGCATGATGATGGTCGATGAGAAAGGCGTCAACATAAGCTGTGACCTGATGACAGCTTTACTGGTCTCGTATTTTTTACGAAAGCATCCTAATTCGACAGTCGTCTATGATTTGCGCAGCAGCCGAGTCGTAGTCGAAGAAATTATCAAGAACGGCGGCACGCCACGCAGAGAACGTGTGGGACACGCTTTTATGAAAAAGGCTATGCGTGATTCGCACGCCATATTCGGCGGAGAGCTCTCAGGTCATTTCTACTACCGCGACAACTATTATACTGATTCAGCCTTAATTACATTAGCGCACATACTAAACCTCCTCAGCGAAGAGAAGAAACCGCTCAGCGAGATGATTAAGCCCTTGCGACGCTACCACGCCAGCAGCGAGATAAACTTCAGGGTAGAAGAAAAGCAGGCCAAAATAGAGGAGCTTGCCAAGCGATACAGCGATGGCCATATCGATCGTTTGGATGGTCTTACCGTAGGGTATAAAGACTGGTGGTTCAATTGTCGCCTAAGCAACACCGAGCCGTTTTTGCGACTAAACATCGAGGCCAAGAGCGGAGAATTGCTTAATGAGAAGCTATCCGAAATTGAGCAAATGCTCGGAAAACCGGTATGATTCATTCGTACTGCGTCCTGCGTATGTCGTATCACGTGATTGGAATTATTACTTCCAAAGAATAAAGAGGGAACACCAATGGAGATAAACACGAAAACATATCAAACCCCGAATGGTTTTGTTGAAGGTATGCAAACCAAATGGACCGGATTTAATATCCTGTTAGTAACCGGTTCCAAAGGTTTTTTAGCTTGTCCTGCTATTGATGTAGATGCATGTCAACGCTACGGCGTCGCTGCTGCGATAGTAGAGAGCACTCCAGATAATCCCATCGGTACACTCGAGCGTTTTCCAAACCGTAAGGTCACAAAGGCCAACGAAAAAGCCAAAGCCCTCGGCATCAAGGAAGGTATGCAAGTCGAAGACGCCTTTGCTCTTATAGCTTAACCTGAACAAAACCCGTTAAAATCAGAAAAGGTAGGGAGATTATGAAAATAAGAAAGAATTGTCTTATTATCGTGGTGATTGCCGGAATTTTGTGTGTCCCGGCTCTGGGCGAGTTAGAGTTACCTGAGTCCGTGGATAGGTCCTTTTTGATTGGACGGGCTTATTCGGAACTGGCCGGACTAGAAAAACTGTATGCGATTATCGTGGCGCCTCACTCGGAGCCGAATGAAGGCGGTCTGATATGGAGAGAACTCAACCCAAAAGTAAAGCACAAGCTTGAAGAGGCGGGCGTTAATGTGGCTTTTGTGACGGATGTGCCGGATATGGCAGGGCCTCTGCCACCATCCGTATCTCTCGAATTGCCAGCACTTGGAGTTTATGTAGATCTGCTCAAGCTCAAAGATTCGCAACAGTACATATTTTGTATTCAGACTTCGTTAGCCAGAACAGTTTATTTAACAAAGGATCCTTCATGGTTATTCAAGGCCGATGTTTGGAAAACCCAGCGTGTAATGCAAGCAGCTTCGGTTCAGGATATGCCTGTCGTTGTTTCCAGCTTGATTCTAAAGCAGGTCGAAACTTTCGTCGCTGCTTGGCGTGAAGCCAATCCATCGAGCAAACAAATCTCAGATGCGAACGATATTGGCGTTGTTTCGCTAATGGATCCAAAGGAGCAAACTAAACCAAACACTGAATCGGTTGTGGCCGAATATAAATATGTTGCCTCAAAGAACAGCAAAGTGTTTCATAAGGTCGATTGCCGCTGGGCGAAAAATATCTCGCCGTCTAATCTTATAAGTTACCGCAACAGGGAAGAAGCTATAAAGGATGGCAGGAAACCCTGCAACACGTGCAAGCCGTAGAATAAACTTTAGAGTAGGGTGTGCACTGCACACCATGAATTATTGTGGCTTTAATCACGATCATAATTATAGCACTTGGCTTGGCGATGGACGCCTTTGCGGTCTCAATCGTCAGCGGGGCGGCATACAAGCAGCTCAAGATAAAACACGCGCTGCGAATAGCACTTTTCTTCGGCGGGTTTCAGGCGATTATGCCATTGATAGGCTATTTGGCTGGCTTGAGTATAAAAACTTACATAACATCTTATGATCACTGGGTGGCTTTCGGCCTTCTAAGTGCCGTGGGGGTCAAAATGATTTACGGATCGTTCAAGATCAAATCGGCAGAGGAAAATCTGAATCCGTCGAATATTCTTATTCTGCTTGTTTTGTCTCTCGCGACCAGTATCGATGCTTTGGCTATCGGGATAACGCTTTCGTTTTTGAGAGTTTCATTAGTAACGGCGGTGAGCATCATTGGCCTGGTGACCTTTGTCCTTTCGTATCTTGGTGTCTTCATTGGCAAAAGATTCGGGCACTTTTTTGAAAACAAAATCGAAGCTATCGGTGGGCTGATTCTTATTGGACTGGGCATAAAAATACTTTTTGAGCATCTGGTTTCCTAAAGCGTTTCTTGTAGTGTATAGGTAAAACGATACAATAGGTGCACTAACAAATTTAGAGTTTAGAATTTAGAACTTTTTTGCATGGCTTCTAAAGTTTATTTTATTAAGGCCTCCATCCAGGACGGCGAAAAGGCCATTTCTAATAAGGCTCGAAAATTGTTCAAAGCAGGCGGCTTTGCAGACTCCTTTAGGGAAAATGATTTCACAGCGGTTAAAGTTCATGTCGGGGAAAAAGGCAATAATACATACTTACCAGCATCGTGCATTAAGGGGCTGGTGAATGAGTTGCTTGCACTGAAGACGAAGCCGTTTATAACCGACACAAGCGTTTTATATGTAAGCCAAAGGCGTAATGCCGTTGATCATACAATTCTGGCTGCCAAGCACGGCTTCAGTTTTGAGAAACTTGGGGTACCATTCATTGTAGCAGACGGTTTGTTCGGGACATCTGAGACAGCAGTTGCCATCGACGGAGAAATCAATGAGGAAGTTTTTATAGCGAACGATATTGTAAGATGTCAGTCGATTCTTTCCGTGGCTCATTGCACTGGCCATCTCGCAGCGTGCCTCGGAGCTACGTTAAAGACTTTAGGTATGGGTTGTGCAGGTAAAAGGGGTAAGAAGAAACAGCATGCGGCTCTTACTTTCAGTATAGGTGATGATTGCGTACGCTGTGGTGAATGTTTTAAGTACTGTCCGGCTGATGCTATTACGCTCGGCAAGATCAAAGCACGCATCGATCAGAAGAAATGTATAGGCTGCGCGGAGTGCCTTGCGGTGTGCAGGTTTGGTGCTGTTAAATGCAATTGGGGACAGGAAAGCGAAATATTGCAAAAAAGCATCGCGGAGCACGCGCTGGGCGCACTGAAGGGAAAACAAAATAGAGCCGTTTTTTTTAATTTTATAATATCTGTTACCAAAGATTGTGATTGCTTCGACAGGTCAAATATGCCTAAAATAGTTGATGATATCGGCATAGCGGCGTCCACTGACCCTGTAGCGGTCGATAAAGCAGGGCTTGATTTAATAGAAGACAGGGCAGGCCGAAAATTGGCTGAATTGCTCGGCAATGACGAGCTTGACCCTCTCTATCAGATTCAACACGCTGAGCGCATCGGCCTCGGTTGTACCGATTACGAGCTTGTTGAAGTCAGGTAGATTTAATCGATAATTTGAGGTTTTGTATGTCTCTTGGTCAAATAATACGGCAAAAACGCGAGCAGTTAAATCTGACGCTGGACGAGGTCAGTGGTCACATCGGATTTTCCAAGCCGTACCTTTCCACCATAGAAACCGACAAGGTGAAAAATCCTCCAAGCGACGAGTTACTGAAAAAGCTCGAGAAGATACTCGAATTTGAGCCGGGATTGCTTTTGCATATTGCTCACATGGAGAGGCTGCCTTCTGATATTCGTCAGGAGTACGAATCCGCTGAGGCTGAAAACCAGAAATGGAGACAGTTTATCAAAAATCTTATTCATCGGAAACCTGATGCTGGTGAGCTTGGCACCCTGCTTGCAGATAACAACCTGGATGTTGACCAGGCCAAGGCGTCTCTTGCCGCCGGCAGAATGGTGCCGATTATAAATAAGGTTGCAGCAGGCTATCCTTCTGACTTCAACGATTTAGACTATCCTGCGGGCGTTGCCGACGATTATGTCCGCTGCCCGGATGTGCACGACCCCAATGCTTTTGCCGTGCGGGTGGTGGGCGATTCAATGGAGCCGAAATTTCGGGAAGGTGATATAGTAGTTTTCTCACCAGCAGCCGAGGTACATAACGGCGACGATTGCTTCGTTCGGTTTGCGATGCCGCACGAAACGACTTTCAAAAGAGTCTTTTTTGAGCCCAAGAACAAAGTAAGACTTCAGCCGAGAAACGAGAAGTATTCCCCCACCATAATAGACGGCAAACGCATCAACGGCCTATACAGAGCGGTCATAAAATACGAAAAACTGTAGAAGGTTTCTTCCCCCCATAGTAACCATTTCATCCGGAATCGAGCCGGAAGTCACTAATGGAAAACCAGTATTTTTTAAGTAAATGCTGATTTTTTTGACGTAAATGTGGATTTTATTTGACCAATTTATTTTGCTATGCTTTAATATGTGTAGTTAAGAGCTTGAAGATTTACATTTCATATCATACGGGCGCTGAAAAGATAAGCGCAGCTTCTTCCTTAATGGAGGTGTGGTGTAAATTACTGTGATATTCAGGCGGTGAGTATCATTGGTTTTAAAATATTTAAAGTTCTCTGAAGAGAGGGAGAATTATTATGAAAATGCAGAGTAATTTTTCCGTGGTAGTGGTCTTTTTGTTGATAGGCAGTCTTTGTTCTGTAGGTTCTACCTCGGTCGGGACCGACAAGTCGGCTGTAACAAAGCAGGTGAGTATGGTTTCTACAGGTGTTGCCTCTGAATCGCCTCAGCTATTTCTGGCCCAGGCCCTTGCTTCGGTACAAAAGACACATAAGAAAGCACATATTATCAACCTGAATCAGTTGGCTTGCGGCTGCGGGAACGTGCAAAGAGCTTCTGTTGAATCCGCGGAGGTTGAGATTCTGATGAGCGATAAATACAATCTTGCGGCGAATGACAGTCTGATGGCGATGGCAAGCTGTTCAGGTCTCTATAGCTTCAGTGAAAACAACGACCCTGTTATTATCCCGGACTACCCCGGCTACTTTAATCCCTTTGCTATCGGTATTAGTCCAATTACAATCTCTGGTCCGAGTGGTAGGGTGAATTGTATAGAAGTCCATTATGAAATTGTTCATTCATGGGTTGGTGACCTTGAAGTGGTGCTGACCAACGAAGACTTCAGCCTATGGCATTACTTGTGGGACAATCAAGGGGGTAGCGCAAACAGCATTAGTGAAACTGAAACCGGTATTAAAGTTTTTAATGGTGAAACAGTGAACCAGACATGGCTCCTTTTGGCTATTGATACCTCCGGTGGTGATATTGGGTACATTGATTCCTGGTGGATTAAAGTTTATTATGAACAAGGTGCACCGCCAGCTAATGATGATTGCGCTAATGCCATAGCCATAGAGGAAGCAGTACCGTATGAAGGTAATACAATCGGCGCGACTGGGGACTATCAGAGTGGCTGGGGTGATGCCAACGACGTAAACGATGTTTGGCATTCATTCACTCCTAACAGCACAGGTCTGGTTAAGATAAGTCTTGGCGGAAGTACGTTTGATACTACATTGGCTGTTTTCGATCAATGTGGCGGAACCGAGCTTGCATCTAATGATGATTCATGCGAAGACTATACTTCGGAAATTCAGATGCTTATGACCGCCGGAAAAACCTATTTTATTCGTGTGGCAGGATTCGATTACGACCAGGGTGATTATACTCTCACAGTGACCAGCAGTCCTGCTCTTTTGCCAACTGAGCCGGATAAACTCAGTCCTGTGGATGGCGCCGTTGATGTACAGACCGATACGATTCTGTCTTGGCATTGTACAATAGCAACAGCAAAACAGATGCAAGACAATAGTGCTGCTGAGACCTCTTCCAAAAACACTATGCGTTACGAGACTATTTATGGAAAAGATGACAGGGTTGATGAATACAATGTGATAGATGTTAATATATTAGCGGTGGGAGATTCCACTGCTATACTTGTACTCCGCTCCGATCTGGTTAAAAACAGTGATGGGACATATTCGCTACCGAGGGAAACCTTCGCCGAGTGGTATTTACTAATAACTGGCAGGCCGATTTGTCCTGATGAGCCGTTTCGTAATCAGCCCGCCCCCGGGGGTTGCTCGGGATTCCTTGTGGCTCCCGATATTATAGCTACTGCGGGTCATTGTATATGTCCACAGCAGATTTCGCGGTTTGCTTTTGTGTTTGGCTTTGTTATGACCGATCCTAATACCGCCGTGCTAAGGATAAATGAATCTGACATTTATTACTGTAAAGAGGTTATTGCCCATCAGGAGGGATTTCCAGATTGGGATCTCATACGCCTGGACAAGGAAGTAACCGGTCATAATCCATTACCGCTGCGTCATACTGGTGTAATCCCTGACGGCCAGTCGATTCTGAATATCGGTTATCCCTGGGGTCTGCCGAGGAAATATACGGCAGGTGCGACCGTACTGGATAACACCGCATCAACCTACTTCCAGGCCGATTTGGACGTATACAGTGGCAGTTCAGGTGCTGCGGTTTTCAATGCTGATACGCTTGTAGTGGAAGGGATTGTATTCGCAGGGCCGGAAGATTTTGTTGAAGATGGCACGTGCGACCGTTCAAAGGTGTGTCCCGACACAGGATGTTCCGAGGATGAGCTTCATTTGGAATACATCATTCGTGTTACCGAGTTTAGTCCTTTGATTCCTGCGTTTGATGTCTATTTGGGCACCGATCCCAACCAGTTGAATCTGGTCTGTCCGTATGATTTGGTTCCATGGTGTGATCCTCGCCCATTGCAGGCCGGCAAGACATATTACTGGAAGGTTGTGGCAGAGAATTGTTACGGCCAAACTGAAGGTCCCGTTAGTTCATTCACAACTGCCGAGTAGATTGGTTGCTTCCCAACTGCATACTCAACCTGTAACGACTGGCTGGCCCTCGGGCACCCGGATAGAAGATAAGCATCGCCGTACCGACGACTGCTAAACAGATATTGGTGTCACGAAGTCCCATGATTGCGCAGGTAATCCTGCAGCAAGGGGATTGGTCTGGATATAACCAATTGCGGCCAAAAGAGTTTCATTGTTACCAATGAAGACCTTCCAACAACCACGAGACCAAAGCGTTCGTTTGGAGTTTAATGCGCCAGTGGCAGCGCCTTTGAGTTGATTAACGATATACTCGACTCTGTACTTTGAGCGAAGAACAAGTATATGCACATGGTCGTTCATTATCGCACAGGCTGGAATTTTGAAACCTAATCTTTTAATGACCTTATTGAAACCGCTGGCAATGATGAAACGGGATCTATAATCAATGAAAATTGGTGGACGGTTAAGCCGTGGTGTCGCAGCAGTCCAGAATCTCAGCAGTTGTGCCTTCGCAGGTGTCGGTTGTTGGCGGCCGTATTTGATCCTGCCTAACATCCGTAGTTGCTCATTATAAATCGCTTTAGAATATGAGCCACGTGGGTCGTTCGGTAACCACGTGCCGTATGTTGTGAACACAACGTGATAAGCGATAACCATTATCAAT
>CAZVUF010000069.1:0-11416 GCA_964629355.1 uncultured Pirellulales bacterium
AACAGGAGTATCCTAACATCGCCGCCTTAATTCGCTTCCATGATGAGCTGAGCGACCGTAATAGAGAAGAAAGGGAAAAGGAGCTTAAAAGAACATATCACCCGACGTTCCTGAGGAGAATGAAAAGAAGAATAAAAAATATCTTTAAAACGGTAAGAGACTCTGTAATGGAGGTGGTGAGCCTGTTGATGAGCCAAGTTAAGAAAGCTACTCCCGCAGGGGCAGTATTATCTTCTCAGGATAAATATGTGTCCAAGATGCAGCAGGAATTGATAAGTACGGTGGGGACTTCTTATGAGCCTTTATTGGAAAGATATATCGGCCATAAAGTTGTCCTCGATATGATTAAGGGCGATAAGATGTTGGAGTATTGCGGAGTGTTAAAAGATTATACAGCCGAATTTGTTGAAATTATGGATGTAAATTACAAGATGAAAGAAGACCAGCCGGCCAGAAAGGCGGATTTAATTGTACCTCGCAAGCTCGGCGTCGTCCGCCACCTGGGAGAATAATGGTTTAGCCGTCACCGGCACGGCGACGATGAAGCGTAAAATCTCAAAACGTGATTCTGAAGTCTTTGTATTCTTGTGGTGAGCCTGCCGAATCCATCGGATCGGCTGGTATTTCGTTGATTATGGTTTCTCGTATGTAGCCGGCAAAAGAGTTTTTAATATCGTTGATACAGTCATCTATCTCTTGTTCAGAGCCTTGAGCGAGCATCTCAACAGTGCCATCGTACAAATTGCGGACAAAGCCGGTTAGCTGATAGCGATTAGCTATGCGTTGAGCGGTGAAGCGAAAACCCACACCTTGAACTTGTCCCGTGAAAATTATGTGTTTGGCTATCTTATCCATTTCTAATTGATTATTTAGCACTATTGGTCTTTTGTCAACCGATTGGTGCAAATGAACAATTTCAGCGTTGGATAGTATAATGTAAATTTGGGTTCACTTGTGTCCTAAAGTTGAGTATAATCCTGCCTGACTCCGCCAAAGCGGGGAGAGGTTTTATAGTAGTAGAGCATTATGCCAAGAAAGACAAAGAAACAATTAGAAAGAGATGAGCAGATTTACCAGCTTACTACGCTGGTGGCGGGGGAGTTCTCGCTTCAGGAGGTGCTGGATAAACTCGCAGAGGCGGCGGTGAAAATCGTCGGCGTCAAGGCCTGTTCAATACGTCTGCTGGATGAGCAAACTAATGATTTGAAGATGCGAAGCACTTACGGGCTCAGCAAAGAATACCGCAATAAAGGGCCGGTTACTAAAGATGATGTCGTGGTCAAAGCTGCTTTTGCAGGCGAAGCGGTGGTGCTGGATGATATGCGGGTCGACGACAGGGTCAAATACAAGGAGGCAACCATTAAGGAAGGCCTGGTTAGCCAGCTTACCGTCGCCATGCAATTCAGGAATAAGCCGATTGGCGTGCTTCGGCTTTATAGTCCCAAGCCGATGCACTTCGAAGAAGATGATATTAACCTTGCGCGGGCGGTTGCCTCGCAGTGTGCCGTTGCGATAACCAATGCTAAGCTATATGCCAGGGCTATTGAAGGAGCACGAGCCGCTGAACAAATGCGGCTGGCAGGTTTTATCCAGCGAAAGATGATTCCGGAAAAGGCGCCACAGATAGTGGGATTAGATATTGCGGCTACCTACATTCCTTGTTTTGATGTTGGCGGCGATTTTTATGATTTTCTTCAGATTGCCGACGGTTGCGTTGCAGTAGCGATTGCTGATGTGATAGGCAAAGGGATTCCCGCTGCGCTGATGATGAGTTTGTTTCGAGGTGCCTTATGGGCTTATATGGATATCGAATACGGCGATGATAACGTCCAGCTGGATCCTGGTGAGCGATTCGGCAACAGTGATTTACTGGAGAGAGATTTACAGTGTGCTGCGAATATCTTCTGGAGCCAAGGGGCTATCAATAAACTTAATAAAATGGCCTGCAGAGAATGCAGTGATGGCGAATTTATCACGCTCTTTTACGCGGTTGTTGATGCTAAAGAACAGATTGTAAGCTATTGTAATTGTGGGCATGAGCCGGCTGTGCTTATAAGAAACGGCGAGTTTGTTGATTTGGAAAAAGGCGGACTGGTGCTTGGAGTTGACGAAAAGGCGAAATATGAAATTGAAACTGTTGAGCTGAAAAACGGAGATTGTTTGATTTTCTATACCGATGGGTTGATTGATGTGGCTAACTTTGAAGGCCAGTTATGGGACAGGGAAAATTTATTGGAGACCGCAAAAAAATTTGCCGATGGCACGGCTCAGCATATGCTTAAAAATATATTGGCTTACAGGAGACGGTTTGTCGGGCTTGCCGACCAGATTGATGATACGAGTATTATTGTTGTCAAGCTTAGTAAATAGTTCAGGCTGAGTTGATTAGTGAATTAGCAAATTAGTGAAGTCAAAAACAATGAACTAATTAACCAATTAACCAATCAACTAACTTGCTAACTTCCTTAGATGGCGGATTTGATTATTACGATTGATGGGCCTGCTGCCAGCGGCAAGAGCACCGTCGCCCGTCGGCTGGCAGAAAAGCTTGGTGCGACATTTCTTGATACCGGTGCGATGTATCGGGCTGTAACGCTTGCCGCTATGCAGACCGGCGTAGATATGAATGATGAAGATGAATTGCTCAGGATTATGCAAAAGAGCAACTTTCGGTTCTCAGCCGAACAGGATAAAATGACGGTTTGCATAAATGGGGTGGATGTTACTGAGCAGATAAGGCATCCAGAGGTTACCGCCAACGCCCGGTATATTGCCTCAAAGGCTTCGCTGCGGGCTGAGTTGGTTCGGATGCAAAGGCAATTTGCGGAAGGGGCAAAAAAAATAGTCACCGAAGGAAGAGACCAGGGCACAGTGGCGTTTGAAGACGCTGATATAAAGTTCTATCTGACGGCTGATTCGTGCCAAAGGGCTAAAAGAAGACGAGCTGAGCTTCAGGCGAAAGGAGGCATGGAAAGCCTGGAGCAGACACGAACGGCCATAGAAGAAAGAGATAAAAATGACGAAAGCCGAACGGTTGGTCCATTGAAACCGGCTGACGATGCTATTGTTATCGATACCACTAATCTAACATTAGAGCAGGTTGTGGAAAAAGTTTTACGCTGTGTGAAAGAGAAATGCCCGAAGAAAAGCTGAAAGCGATATGGTACTGGATTGCCCGATGGGCTTGCAGAATTTTTTGTATTCTTTGGTTTCGCATTCGCGTTTACGGCAGAGAAAATGTCCCTGTCGAGGGCCCTTTTATATTAGCGAGTAACCATCAAAGCTACCTTGACCCGGTTTTATGTGGAGTTGGACTGAAGCGACGTTTGACGTTTCTCGCCCGCGATACACTTTTTCGCAATAAGTTTTTTGCATATCTGATTTCTTCGCTAAACGCCGTACCCGTAAAAAGAGACCAAGCAGATGTATCATCGATTAAAACAGTTATTGCCAGGTTAAAACAAGGCTGTGGCGTTTGTCTTTTTCCCGAAGCTACACGCACAAAGGACGGAAAAATCCAGCAGTTTAAACCGGGACTGGGTCTTTTGTGCAGGCGGTCGGAGGCTGTGATTGTGCCGGTATTAATTGATGGAGCCTTTGAATGCTGGCCGAGGCATAAGAAAATCTTCTCTTCTGGTACTGTTACAATCTCTTACGGGCGGGCAATAGCCTCTGAGCAGATACGTGGTATGGATGATAAGAAACTTGCCGAGGTTTTAACGGACAGACTTCGACAGATACAAAAATGGCGCAGACTAAAGCAGGGTAAGCAGCCATACGATTACTTATAAATTGTCAAGCCATCTCCAATCCTCTACTGAGGCGGATGCCTTTGAAGTCGCCAACCCTTGTTTTTAGAGGAGACCACGTAACTTTGTCATATCTTACAAAGCTAATACGATGGGTTTCGTAGCAGCTTATTAGAAAGATTGGAATTGAGAAGTGAGTAGGATTGGCTGTGCCCGCAATTTCTTTCTTGGTGTACGCTCGTTCTATATAGCGTACCATGTTCTTAGAAGTCTTGTTATGAAGTAGAACTTTACAGAGTAGTGCTGGCGTTGTTCTCAAATAAAATTATACATAATTGCGATTATCCTGGCGTTTTGATTTAGTTTTTCAATTTTTAACCTGGCATTCAACAAAATACTATTTAAGTATTTGCATATATACTTAAGTAGGTAAAAAACAAAGCTCTTTTTGTATTCGATAACTAACAGTTTTCAATTGACAATTTTGGGCTGTCATTTTTTGGCTGTTTTGTTTAAATGAGTGGCTATACGATAAAGCTGGAAATGTGTCAAATGCAATTATTTCCAGCAGAGGTTATAAGGTGAATAGTCTTTTCGTCTAATCGAAAAGACTATTCACTTAAAACACAAATACTCTATTCTCTTGCCTGTTTTTTATTTCCAGTATTCTAAACCCTATCACCTAAACACTATCCCCTATCTTTCTTATTTCCAACGGAGGGGGCGGAGTTCTTCTTTTCCTTCGACTTCGCTCAGAGCCTGCCCTGAGCTTGTCGAAGGGACAGGGGTGCGGATGAATCTTATGATTACATTATTCCGGAGACTATAAAAGTAATTCTGAAACATAGAGCATCCTTGCTACAATAATAAGTGAGTTGTAGCAGGTGCAGTTATGCTTGGAACGTGACCGCTAAAACAATACCACAAAATACTAACAACAGCCGAAAAACCTCCGATTCTAATAAAAAGTTAGGGGTATAGCTATTTCTGTAAATCCTCTTTGGTCCGAAAATAACCCGTTCTTTAACTCGTTAACAAATATACCGGCAGATATTACAACCATCATCCACTATTCTTACTCATAACTCTTGACTTTGAAGAATGGATATGTTATTTTATAGTAACTCCATGGAGGGCAGAGCCACGATGCTGGCTTTTTAAATCCCAGTTCTTTCTCAGTCGTAACACTACCAAGGATGAGTTTTGAGTAAGAACTATTTTGGTTTGCTGATTTCGTTGTACTGTTAAAGCATGTGGCACATACGCTTATCAGATAAAACAATGATTGTCAGAGCCGATAAAATCGATCAAACCTGTATGTGTAGATAGCAGAAAGGTATCGAAAAATGAAAAATAAATTGAACGTAAAAAGGCTCAATATATGGACGATTTTGGCTTGGCTTTTCGTTGTGACCAGCCTGGTTTTTGCCGGTTGCAGCAAGCAAATTGCTGACGTTAAGGAGAGCCAGATTAAGCTGCAAAACGTCGTGCAGGCTCATTCTCAGCAAATAGCAGCCAATGCAGCAGACGTACAAGCCGTTGGTGGGGCTGTAAATGGTATTGCGCAGAAACAAACAACAATGCAGCAGCAGATTACAGCTTTGCAAAGTGACAATGAGTTGTTACGAGAGCAGATGATGACGATACTCAAGCAGTTCAAAGAGCAGCTCTCTCAGATCAGCGCACAAATCAGCTCACCAGGGATGGCGAGAAAATAAAGCCTCCGTTGTGAAGTTTGGCGAATAAGTCTAATATCGGCTAATAATTGACTTGTCGTAGAGACCCGGAGAGTTAACATTACAGGTACAAATCGATATTCTACAGCCTTGACCTGTGGGGTGCGTAGTGCTGAAAAACATATCTTTTTCTCAACAGCTTGAGCAGAGTAATTGCACGTAGAAATCCACATTCATTTAAGAAATTGATCGTACTTGCCCTAATACTACATCGCAAAGAAATATGTCGCAGTGCCTGCCTGGAGAAATTTTTCAGAACCAGCTATTTTATTTCTATTGAGCCTACATTCGTTCTGAGGCAGACCTTTCCTTGACCTGAGCCTATTGTCCCCTTCATTGATTTACCGATTTTGCCAACCACGGTTACCGGCTTATCGGTTTTTATAGATCCTACATTCGTTGAGACATCCAACTGTGCTGATAATCGAGGCGGGCCTGTGAATTCGATGCTGCCGACATTAGTTGTGATATCTGCACAACAGACGGCGTCGGCGGTGTCCGAGTATTTCACGTTTATAGAACCTACGTTTGCATTGAGGTTGAGGTCTGCGACAACCTGGTTACAAATAATAGAACCAACTTCTACTGATGCTTTTGTTCGGCCTTTTATGTCCGAGGTCTTTATAGTTCCTACATGAGTTGAACAAATCAGCTCCAACTGTTTTGGAGCTGTTATTTTGAAATTCACAACAAGCGAGTTCCTCTTTAAGCCGGCAGGTTTTATAGCCTTGATGGTTATCTTTTCACCAGAGGCTTCCACTTCTATCCTGACCTCTTCAGCAAGCTCACGAGCTTTTTCTATTGTGCGAGCCTTTACAATTATTTCAGCGGTGATATTGCAATCGGTTACATCGGAACCAACAACAGTGATTGAACCGACGTTTGTTTCAATATCTAGTGCCGTTGCGTCTTTGACGGGCACAGAAACACGCTCAGTCTTTTCGTATTTGGCTTTAAATACGTCACCTACGTTAATACAGCAGCCTGACAGAAGCATCAGCAGGCACAAAGAAAGCACTAAGCCACAGTTTATAAAACATTTTGTCATTTTCTACCTCTTTGGTCATTCAATGGACTCGTCTCAGTTGGTCTCCTGTTATACGAACGCCGGTTGTTTGCATTTGTATCATGGATAAAGGACTCGAATTTGCCAAAAATCATTTTGCCCGCTGAGGTTTGAAGAGAGCTGGTTACACTAATAACCACTTCCCGTCCAATTTTATTACGGGCGCCTTCAACAACAATCATTGTCCCATCATCCAGATAGCCGATACCTTGCTCAGCCTCTTCACCTGGTTTTATGATTTTAACCTCCATGGTTTCACCGGGTAAAGCTACTACCTTTAGCGAATTGGCCAGGTCGTTAATATTTATAACGTCAACACCGCGGACCTGAGCAACCTTGCTCAGGTTATAATCAGTTGTGGCCAGCCGACCGTTACAGCCCTTAGTGAACATCAGCAGTTTCTGGTCAACACCTTTTACATCCTCGATTTCAGGAACCACTGTATCGTCGATCTGCACGTCGATAACCGGATTCGTCTGCATCTTGTTAAGTATATCAAGTCCCCGTCTTCCGCGGTTACGCTTGAGCTTGTCCGCCGAGTCAGCTATCAATTGCAGCTCATTGAGAACGAAGCGCGGCACAAGCAGCGGAGCGTCAAATAATCTGCTCTGACACAGGTCTGCTATCCGCCCATCAACGATTGCCGAGGTATCCAATACCAGCGGACGGGCTCCTTTGGTCTGTTTGGCAAATTCAACGTAAGGGATAACAAAACGCACGTCATCCTTTGTCCGCATTATGATACTGATGGTAATATAACATACGCATATTCCCATCATCCATTTGATTGCTGTTATCGCATAAGGGGTTATGTCAATCCTGTATGTAGCCATAATCATATCTACCAGAGGTGCCAAAGCCCAACTTATAAGTACTCCGACCAATAAGCCAAGAAACACTCCTGCCAGGGCACTGAGCTTGTTCTTGGGTGTAAAAACATCCAACAGGAAAACAAATAACGCCATGCCCATACTGCTCCAGACAATCGCATTAAAGTTTGCACTACGGATTTCTTCCGAAGGTTTTCCGTCTTCACCCACAGCAATGTTTTGTGAGGTTAAATTAACGAATAAGACCGCCATAATAACCGTAAGAAATATACTTCTAAAAATCCAAAGCAACATAGTTATGAACCTCCCAATTATGACAAAATTATGTTATTTACAATCACAGTTGTTATTATACCCTCCATCCGAAACGCAATCAATAAAGACATTATTTGATTTCTGTTTATATAAAGGAATTAACAACCAGCGCATGCCAGCGTGTAATAGATTCAAGCATATCTTGGATATGGCTGAATTCCGGGGTGACATAGTGAACAACAATCGCCAAGACCGATCAGAGGATTATAATGGGGCAAGTTCTCGGGAAGGATTGACTCACAATAAGCACATACATTCACTGAATACAATATAACAGCAGCCGTATGTAATATATGACAAACCTTCTTTAAGGGGATTCGATGTTCGTATCTCTATTCTCGTAGCAGTTGTTTTTAATCCCTGAATTTAATTCCTCATGTTTCTTCGGTTTTCTGCTCTGCATAATTATCGTTGTCGGCTTCGTTCTCAACATCAAGGTTTTCCTGCTCGCTGCTTTGAACCTCCACCGTTTTACTTTTGCTTGCTTTTGGTTTGCCCATCTCAGACTGTTTATCCTCATCAGCCTTTTCCTGGGCCTGTGCAGGTGGGTCCACTTCGATTTTGGAAGATGAGCTGTGAACATCTACCGAGTCTTTTTGATGACCCGATTTAGCTGTTTGTTCTTCGGATGACCACTGAACCCTTCGCAAACTCAAACCAATCTTACGGTTCTCAGAATCAACCTTAAGAATCTTAACTTCGACCTCGTCGCCCACCTTAACAACATCCTGAGGCTTCTCAATCTTGTGGTCGGCAAGCTCAGAAATGTGCAAAAGACCTTCCAGGTCCGGTTCAAGCTCAACGAATGCCCCGAAATTTGTCAGCTTGGCAATTTTGCCTTTTATTATGTGGCCTGGAATATACTTCTCCGGAATAGCACGAACCCAAGGGTCTTCGTTCATCTGTTTTATCCCGAGCGATATACGCTGTTTTTCTTCATTTACCTCAAGGACGACGCATTTTAACTCTTTGCCCTTCTGCAGGGCCTCGCTCGGATGTCCATATTTCTTTGTCCAGCTTAAATCAGAGATGTGTATCATACCGTCTATACCCGGCTCTATCTCCACAAAGGCACCGAAATTAGTCATACTCCGTACTTTAGCAGTAACAATCGTTCCGGACGGGTACTTCTGGGCGGCTATTGTCCATGGGTTCATTTCGGTCTGTTTCAGCCCAAGCGAGATCTCCTGTTTTTCCTTGTTAACACTAAGCACAACTACCTCGATCTCATCTCCGAGATTAGCAATTTCACTGGGATGTGTCAGACGCTTCGTCCAGCTCATCTCGCTTATATGCACAAGCCCTTCAACCCCGTCCTCAAGTCGGACAAACACCCCATAGTTCATCACATTTACAACCCTACCCTTTACCCTTGCTCCAATCGGATAGCGTACTTCGATATCCTCCCAAGGACTGGGCGTCTTTTGTTTCAAGCCCAGCGAGATCTTTTCATTCTCCTTATCAACACCAATTATAACACATTCGATATGCTGATCGAGTGCAACAACTTCCGATGGATGTGATATCCTGCCCCAGCTTAGATCAGAAATATGCAGTAAGCCATCCAGGCCGCCCAAATCGACAAAAACGCCAAAGTCGGCGATGTTTTTCACCACACCTTTTCGCAATTGACCAACCTCAATCTCCGACAGTATCTTTTCCTTGCTGCTTCGGCGTTCCTCCTCAATAAGCTTGCGTCTTGATACGACGATATTCCGGCCCTCAACATCGATCTTGAGAATTTTGCACTCTACTTCCTTGCCGATGAATCTGCTGATGTCGCCCGGCTTTCTGATGTCAACCTGTGAAGCCGGCAGGAACACCGGCACTCCAATATCGACAAGTAAACCTCCCTTGATACGCCTTATAACTCTGCCGCTGACGACATCTCCCTCTTTCTTCGTATTGATAATCGTCTCCCAGCCTTTGATGACGTCGGCTTTGCGTTTGCTCAACAAGATTAGTCCGCTTTCGGAGTCGGTATCTTCAAGAAGCACTTCGATCTGTCTGCCCCCAACTATCTCTTCGGGACCTTTGAATTCACCCGCATCTACAACTCCTTCACTTTTCAAACCGACCTCGACAATGACATCATTGCCGATTTGCGAAACGATAGTTCCTTTTAGAATGGTCCCCGGCAGGCGTGAATCTACTTTCGTTCGAAGGGCTTCTTCCAGAAATTCGTTTTCTTTTTCACTAAATAACTCCTCGACCTGCTGGTTGAGCGTTTCTTCTGATAATCCTAATTTGTTAATTATGTTTCTGTCTACCATACACCTGAATTCTCCAGTGGAGTCTCAATTTTCGACTTATCGGCGCCCCCACAAACACGACGATAAGCCCTTGTGCAACTCTGCACACATATAAACTAACTGAAAGTGAACTAAAGTTTTGAGTGCTTAAAGTGCCTAAAATCTTGACTGTCGTCAGGCAATTTTGGAATCAGACTTAATTTTAGCTCACTTTATGTACTTTAGCTTACTTTATGCACTTTGGAGCCAAGTTACCAGTTACAAATTACCAATTTTTATAAAGCTTCCAGCTTCCTTACAAATTCATCTATTATCCATTCAGGTGTCGAAGCTCCTGCTGTAACGCCCGCTATATTTTTACCAAAAACTTCACTTATATCAAGTTCATTCCAGTTTTGCAAATGAAACGTCAGCTTATTTTCTTTTTTGCACAACTCTGCCAATTTTCGCGTATTTGCACTTTCCAGCCCGCCGAGCACAAACATTACATCAACTTTTTTGCAGAGTTGCACTGCTGATTCCTGTCTTTTTATCGCCTCCTGGCACAGAGTATTGATTACCTTCATCTCGCTGAAGCTGCTGCGTGCTATCGCACCGAGGAATCTGGCGAAGTGCTCGGGGCTTTGAGTAGTTTGACAAACGATTCCCAGTCTGGCACTTTTAGGTAATTTATGCAAATCCGATTCATCGGCAATAACCACAACGTCCTTTGCACAGCCCACTACCGCCTGCACTTCGGGATGATTTTTATCGCCAATCACAACTACCTTATAATTTTCTTTTTCCAGCTCCTCAGCTATGTGCTGCACCCTTTTAACAAGCACGCAAGTAGCATCAACTATCTTAATGCCCTTTTTTTTGAGCTGCTCTAACTGCTGCGGAGCCGCACCGTGCGAACGGATAATAACCGTACCTCGTTCGATTTCTTCCACGCTGTCGATGGTATTCAGGCCGGCTTTTGCCAGCCGCTCCACAACGTCTCTGTTATGAATAATTGGCCCGAGACTATAGACTTTTTTTTCCTGGGCCAATACTCTCTCTGCTGTGCGAATAGCATTCCTAACTCCGTTACAAAAACCACAAGTCTCTGCAACCAACACTTTCATAGAAAATCAGCTTAGCAAATTGTTATTAGTTCATTCCAGTGGTTCAATATAGATATTTCGAAACTCTATAGGTGTACCTTCACTTTGTAGGCATACCCTGCCGGATTTCTCTGAACAATTTGTGGCCACATTTTGCAAAACGCCATTGACCAATACTACTACCCAGTTATCCTTGCAAACAATATCGTACGCATTCCATTGTCCGACTGGTTTCTCACTACTACTTTTAAGCTTTACGGTTCTGCGTCCACTGACTCGCTGTCCTCCTTCGGCATGTTCTTTGAACTCAACGCCGCCGATAGCCCAAAAATCGCCCGCATTTCCGGAGGCCAATTGGCACTCAAGGCTCTTTGGCCAGACTA